>NZ_AP017312.1:3775000-3777500 GCF_002355375.1 Aneurinibacillus soli
CCAAATTCACCTTTGATGGCATTGCATTCAGCGGCATCTTTCCGAGCCTGCTCCTTTTGGACAGGTGCCCCAAGCGCGATACAGTCAGAAATAAAGTTCTGCCCTCAGAATGTTTTCTTGAATCGCTTGGCGTGGTTCTCTTCCGCTTTCCACCAGAGAATAAAGTTGCTAAGTCCAATCAAAAAGTAGAAAATCATCCTGACTATCATTTAAAATTAGGTTTGCTTGTTTAAATAACGATATACTTTTTTTCAACGCCAAACTCTGTAGGATCCAAAACTTGTTGCAGTAAAGAACGACCTACCAACTTTTCTAATAAAAGAATCAAGTCAATTCCTGTCCCTTCAAATGCCGGATGGTGAAAAAGCTCAGCTACACTCCACGGCTCAGTACGACTCTTCATAATCTCAAATAAAAATTCGCTACATTCTTTAATTTTTGAAACCATGGAAAAATCACTGGCCAGCAGTAAAAGCTCCAAACGCTTTTCCAATGGCTCACTTGTTGTTATAAGTTCTTCATATAATTTATAAATAGAACAATCTATTTCCTGTACTTGCTTCCAGACAACTGTTTCCGGGATGTAGCCTTCCTGCATAATTGATAGTCTGGCCCAGTGATGCAAAGCCCTGAACATATTACTATACGCATCTAATAACAATCCCTGTGCCGTATACTCTTTGGCTTCAAGGTATTGCCGCAAAAAATACGAAAACTCTATACAGACTTTTCTCTTATGAAATGAAGAAGGGTGGGTACAAAAAAGTTGACGGATATTTTCAATAAAACCATTTGCATCATACATCAATTCGCCTTGTAACGCCCATTGTACAAATCTACGCTGGAAGCGATGTTCAACAACATGCGAAAAATAAGAAGCACTTACCCAACGTACCTGAACGTTCTGCTCATCTACAACTAGATTTTTCACCTCTATTTTTTTGTCACATGTATTCACAATCACAATATATAAGAGCTCAATACCATCTGTAAAAGCGCTCCCTTGTTGAAAAGGAGTAACCTGAATTATGGATTCAATCAAATTACGATTAATTCCTTCAGGTACATTTTGCAACAGCCACTGTTTCATTCTTCCTAGCTCCTCTCATGCCTTTCCACTAGCTTCTTTAACAATATAATTCATTCGACAAGCATAAATAATTCACCTTCTACTATTGACACAGTGTTAATGAAGATTTATTATAATTTATGTACATTTCTTTTACTCTTCCTGAGGTACTAACTATATCCTTCTTTTTCCTCCTTATGCTATATGAGGAGGATTTTTTTATGTTGCATATGTTATCTCTTGATTTAGCGGATGCTTTATTAAAATAAGTATAAAAAAACAGGTCGTTTCTCTATATAGAAAAACGACCTGTTTCCTTTATCCAACATACAACTTATGACTTGCTACTACACCGCGGACAAATACCGTAAAATTCTATACGATGATCCACTATTACAAAGCCTGTACTATCTCTTGCTTGCTTCTCCACTTTCTCTATAGATGGATAAGAAAAGTCAGCTAGGCTCCCACACTTCGTACAAACAGCGTGATAATGTTCTTTCATATTAGCATCAAACCGATTGGCATGATCTCCATATGTAAGCTCACATACAAGATTGATTTCTTTAAAAAGACGAAGATTATTATATATAGTTGCAACACTAATTGTAGGAAGCTTATATTTTAGTGCCTCATATATCTCCTCTACTGTTGGGTGGTTCATATGTTCGAGCAAATAACTTAAAATTGCGCAGCGCTGAGGGGTTATTCTTACACCATTTTTTTTCAAATAAAATAAAGCCTGTTGTGAAGCGACAGACATAACAAGACCTCTTTTCAAATTAATAACGATTCTCATTTTTATATATTTGCTCTTAAGTGTAAGATATCTCTTTACTTTTTGTCAATCCAGTAGGAGAGGGCACTCCTCCCCCTCTCACACTGCCGTGTGTAGTACCATCGATATAAGACCCGGTTCATTAGCCGGGCACGCCATACAAAAAAATCCCAGAACGATGTTCTGAGATTTTTTTAAATATGCGGTCGGCGAGACTCGAACTCGCACGATCATAGATCACTACCCCCTCAAGATAGCGTGTCTGCCAATTCCACCACGACCGCAAACATATTATGGCGGGCCTACTAGGATTCGAACCTAGGCACCTGGTACCGGAAACCAGTGCTCTATCCCCTGAGCTATAGGCCCTTGTTGTGGCTCCGCAGGCCGGACTCGAACCAGCGACCGATCGGTTAACAGCCGATTGCTCTACCGACTGAGCTACTGCGGAATAGTGCCATATGAAAGTGCTATAGCACCTTCAAAACTGAATCGAAACGAAACGTAAGTTGTATTGGTTAAGCCCTCGACCGATTAGTATTCGTCAGCTCCGCACATTGCTGCACTTCCACCTCGAACCTATCTACCTCATCATCTATAAGGGGTCTTACCAGCTTATGCTGTGGGAAATCTCATCTTGAGGGGGGCTTCAC
>NZ_AP017312.1:3980000-4085000 GCF_002355375.1 Aneurinibacillus soli
CATTCCAAATTATTCATTTCCCAAACCAGCAATCCTGCATTTCAATAGTAAAGAGTTCACTTCTTTTACTTGGTGTAGCTTCGACAAGCATACTATAATTATTCAAATGATTACTTTGCAAGACGAATGAAAGGCACGAGTTCTTCTAGTCAGTGCAGACATATAGTGCATGCTAGTCCTGTAATTTCCCCAAGGCCAAAGTTGTCTTTTTCAGCTTTCGGTGTAAAGCAGATAGTTGCGTAAGGAAATTTCATTTAGGGAATTTTGTACACGGAAACCGGACAACCGGTCTCTAGGTCTATCCCTCAAAAGTTTTTGACCTACTCCCCCCTTCTTCTGATATTCTCCGATATGTATTTTTGAATTCCGCTACGTTTGTCGCCCGATTGTCCCCATTGGTGTCGCCAATAAAGCATGGGGGACAAGGGGTTTTTCCCTCGGGTTGTGCAAACTGTCCCTATTAGCTCTTCCTTTTTTCTCCTACTCTCTCATCGTTTCCAGCAGCCGGCGGATGGATTCATGATCGCAACAGTACAGCTCCCTTGCGTCTATCCACACGAAGCCGATGAAAAACACGGGTCCTTCCAGGCGAGATCTGCATGCGGATCATCCGAGCCCCAACGAGTTTTTAAGATTGTAGCCTTTTCCCCAAAAGCATCCCTACTATAATACAGATACCACCTATAATCGAACTAAACGAAAGATGTTCACCCATTAACAAAACAGAAAACATAGCTGCAAACAAAGGTTCACTACTCAGCAATAAAGCTACTCGTGAAGGTGAAGTTTTTCGTATCATAATCAATTGAACATAAAATGCAAATATAGTTGCGAAAATGGCGAGGTATCCCGTGATTAACCAGAACGTGGGGGTAAGTTCCACTGGCACAGGCTGTTGTACAAATGAAATAAGGCCTGCACCTACCGCTACTAATTGAATGGTAGTGAGGGCCCCAGGCTCTATTTCTTTACCTTCTGTTAATTTCTTTGTTATTGTCATCTGAACAGCTCGAAATAAGGCAGCTCCCAAAATCAAAAAATCACCTAGATTGTAAACATAGGATTCTTTTAATGTCAAAAGGCCCGTTCCTACTATAGAAAGTGAAACAGCACCCAACAAAGAAATTTTAGGGAGCTTGCGGTAGACGATGCTATCTACAATAGGTACAAACACAACACACAAACTAATAATAAAACCAGCATTCGAAGCGGTTGTAAAAGCTACTCCGAATGTTTCTAGTGTATATATGAATGAACCTCCCTGCCTTAAAAATTTCACTTTTTGAAGACGGGGTTTCTTGTTACTTCACCCAGTATGCCATCCAACGGACAAAAAGGTTGGCTTCTTGCCCTCGCTCAAAGAGCAGCACGCACATACAAATGATTTCATAAGCAACATCTTTTCTCACGAAAAGAAGGGTGGGTTCACACCTTCTACTACTTCTCGCATTAGGCGATCCGTAGATACTTTGTTTTTTCTACCTCAACAGGCAATCGCTGAATTTCGCCATGATACATCACTTTGGAGAGGATCCCACAAGCTCCGTGAATATCCCGATGTTGAGTGTAGCCACACGAGCAAACATACGTTCTAGAAGCTATCTTTTTACGCTTCCCACAACAAGGACATTGTTGTGAAGTATACGATTCATTTACTTTTTCAATAGAAATTCCTTTACTTTTCAGTTTGTACGTAAGGTAGTCAAATAGTTTTCCAAACTGCCATTGGCCCATCTTTTGGTTATGGATACGTCTTCGTCTTTTCTTCTTGGCATTTTTCTTCTTGTTTCGACTTGTCCCACGCTGAACACCTTCTACATCACCAATGGCGACTTGTTTTACTTGTTGTTGACATGCCCATTCGACAAAGGCTTTCGTTGTCTTATGCAAGGCATCCTGTAGCTGTTTGTCCGACTGCGATAACACGTATTGTTTGGCGTGGTTGTATCGTTTCCATTGTCGGGAACCTTTTTGACATTTGCTCATTTTTCGCTGGAGTTTCGCCAGTTTCTTGTTTCGCAATCGTTTAATACTGCGGATTTTTCGACCTGTGATGATCAAATTGGCTCCGTTCTCGGCAACAGTAGCAATTGTGTGAATCTCACCCACATCAATCGCACAACGAATGCCTACTTGTTTCGGTTCAGCCACAATCCCATCTTCATACGAGAGACACAAACGCAAGCCACGATCATAAACAAGTTCGATTTCCTTTACTTGTCCTTTCGGTACGTCTTTTACATATACCACAATCGGCGATTGGCGTTTGCGTTCCCAAATCCCCATGCTTAACTCAATTTTTCCGTTTTGATGCAACATAAAGCCATGATTCGCCCATTTCGTGTTGAAGTACTTCTTCGTTTTGTATGGATACTTGTTGATGTAGCCTTTTTGTTTCGCTTGTCGTGCGCCATCGCGCGAAAACAAGTACTTGTGTGCCACCGCTTGAATCGACTGTGAGTGGAGTGGATACTTCCCTTTGATGAGCTTTTGGAGTTCCGTTTTTCCAATCCAACGCCCATTGTTTTGCATCGCATACGTTTTCGCTAACGAAATGCATTCATTCCAAACGTTTGCCGATTCACGATTGCACGCAAACAAGCGATCAAGATTGTGTTTCGAAGCATAGAAACGGGTTTTCATCGTTCGAATCATCTTTTGTCACCACCAATCCAATGGTAATCAACCCCTTATTTTTCACCTTGATTCTCAATATACCGTTTCAGCACTTCTAATGGTGCTCCACCAACGGTAAGGAGACAATAACTTTGTGACCAGAAATGCTCTTTCCATAGTTTCTTTCGAATCGAAGAATACTCTGTTTTTATCCGCCGAGAACTTGCACTTTTATACGCATTGATAAACTTCGATAGTTCGGTATTTGGTTTTGCCGTAAATAACACATGCACATGATCGATATCATGATTCCATTCTTTCACCGAAATATGATAGTTTGGAGCAATCGACTCGAATATTTCTTGTAGTCGATTGGAAATAGCATCATCAATCACTTTTCTACGATATTTGATCACCATGATCAAATGATAATTGAGTTTGAACACTGAATGATTATTTGTGTCTAAGTCCATATAATATCACCACATTTTTATTATACGACTGGATAGGAATTAGGTCAAAAAAAGAGCCGTTAGGCTGCGCCTAACCGAAATTCATCCCCTCCCTACTAGCTGGCGCATTGCACCTTCACGCTAGTTGAGGAAGGGGACTTCTTACGGAATACGTTAAATTGACTGCTGTTCTGACAATTGAATAATCCACTCTGCCAAGCTCCTCTCAATTCATGAAATAAACTAATGATTTATTTTACCATATAATTCTAAATAGTTATGCCTAATAAATAATAAGCGAAACCAAGCCATTAGATATTCCTTATCACAGCATTCATTTTTTGTTAGTGAAATCAGAGAAGTCAACCTGCATAGAGAGTTAGAAGTATTAATCCCTCCTGGAACGTCATTTTTCACAAGCCAGGTTCTTTCTAGCACTTATTGCAATATAGGTCATGCGAGCCCCTGTATCTCCCCAGTGACAAGTTCAAAAAGGTCATTTCGCTTCCAGTACGAAGCAGATGGCGGCATGGCAGGGTTTGAAACCGGCACAAATCCAGAAGAATAATAAAAAATATATTAAAGGTCTTCTGTATTTGTTGCACTAACGGGAATCGATAGTTGAACAAGCAACCTAAAAGAGCCGACTTCCTGCGCTAAGGAAATCGGCTTTTTCTATGTGAAAATCGATTAGCGTACAAAATTCCCGAAATGTTGACGGTCCCACTTTAAACAATAATTGTTACAACACAGGGAAACCGGAAGAGAAACGGATGATTATTTTGCAAACAAGACATTACTTAATCCGAATACTGGCCAGAATTTTTTCCGCTTCTTGCTGCGATTTCTTTACATAATTTCCAGAAGGGATACAGGCTTCCGCATAATAATATTTTCCCTTTTGAATGGTCGACAGAGAAATTACCCGGGTCCCACCATCCAAATCAACATCCACAATTTCCTTTACGAATTTCTTACCGTTTACCGTCACAACTTTCCTTGGTTGGATTACTTTATGGTCGTCATCTCCGAATCCTTTTAACAGATCGGCAAGCGTGTAGTTTTCCATGTTTGGACCCAAATCAATAGCAATTTTAATCATCCACTTCTCTAAAGGTTTTGATTCGCCTCCATAACTGTCCCGTTTAAAATTGGTTAAACAAATATAATCCTTACGATCTTCAATAAACCAGCCTTTTGGATAAGAGAAGGTGAGGGATTTATCGTAAGAAGTGTATGTTGATGTGGTCTTAGAGGTAGAACTGGTTTTTGCTGATACAAGGGGGGCTGACAGAGAAAGAACAAAGATAAGAGATAAAAAGAAAGCGACCAAACTTTTTTTCATTCTAGTACCTCCGTGATATTTTTTTAAAATTAAGTATTTTCTATACGGACCATTACTATAAAAGGAATGGAGAACATTTTCCTAGCGTTCGTTCGGCCAAACTTTACACCGTTCTGCAGCGCAATATCAATCCCCTCGCGCTGGCGTTTTCGGATTCGTTCCCGTTCCTCCTGTGCCATCCAGGATAGGATCTGCAGAACAAAATTCGCAATAAACGTACCAAGGCTATTTTTGAACTGGGTAGTATCCAAAAGCGACATATCTAGCACTACGATGTTTGTCTTGATATTTTTTGTAACATCATTCCACTCATTTAGGATTTCCTCTTTGTTTCGCCCAAATCAACCCAGCGAATGGATATATAAAATATCGCCAACTCGCAGCGCCCGTTTCAGCAGCTGGTACTGTTCCCGCTGAAAGTCTTTCCCACTTTGCTTATCCATCTAGATATCCCGTTCGTTAACTCCTGCCTCTTTCAGGGATTCAAGCTGTCGTGCTTCATTTTGGTCCCTGCTGCTCACATATGTATGCGAATTTTCTTGCTTCCATTCTCAACAACAATAAGACCACCAATCACACTGAGTGGTCTTTTTCTTATCTCCGCACGATATACCCTTTCTTATAGAATAGTTTGCAGTTTAAACTAATCGCTTTTTACAGATATGAAACGGCTCTCTCTGCTGAAAAGTGATAATGGAGCCTGATGTGAAGATTGTAGCGTCCGGTTTGCCCATCTGGGGCGCTGAAACCGCTATGGCTCCATCGAGATATTCCGTATTGTATTCTTGAGCCTGTGTTTCGCAGCGGCAGTCTAGGATTGTATTTCTGATCCCGTACTCACGCTACTTTTTTTGATGTGAACCGTTCAATGATAAAAACAATTAGATATATATATTGACATAATATATATCGGGTCGATATATTATTAAGTGTAATATACAAATATATCTAAATAAGGAGGTTCTATCCTTGAACAGTCAGGATGTCATTTTAGGCATGCTCATGAAAGAATCGTTGACAGGCTACGAAATAAAACAGTTATTGGAAAATGTGTTCTCTAATTTCTATAGTTCTAGTTATGGCACGATTTATCCAATGCTTACACGTATGGAGAAGGAGGAATTGATAACTAAGGAAATTGTGCTCCAGGATGGTAAGCCAAACAAGAATGTTTTAAACATAACGGCTAAAGGGCGAGATTGTTTTAACGCCTATTTACTATCGCCATTAGAGGGAGATAGTATTAAAAAATCTGATTTTATGATGAGGCTTTATTTTGGTGAATTTGTTGGGTATGACAAGGTGATTATTTGGTTGAAGCAAGTACAAGAGGAATCACAAAAAAAGTTAGATCAATTATTTGAGCAGTATTCGCTTTATAAAGATGAAATGCATCCAACACAGATCATCTGCATCCAAATTGGGATAGAAGAATATAAAGCTAAACTTGAAACCATTTCCCATGGGTTGTTAAGCATGGAGCAGTTAGTGGAAGAGAAGAGCAGTGTTTAATAAATTCTAATGCTTAAGAGGTCAGTTTTGTACGAACCAGGATCAAGGAGTAACACTCACAAAACTTTTAGGAGGAATTGTTAATGAAAACCATTTTTATCACGGGTACTTCGTCAGGTATTGGGAGAGCTACAGTAAAACATTTTGCTGAAAGAGGATGGAACGTAGTAGCCACGATGCGTTCACCTGAACAAGAAACTGAATTCATTACGTTGGACAATGTTTTGGTGCTAAGGTTAGATGTTGAGAAAATAGACACCATTCAATCTGCATTACTTGAAGCGATCCAACGGTTTGGTAAAATTGACGTTCTTCTGAATAATGCCGGATATGGAACAATGGGTCTTATAGAAGTAGCTACGGATGAGCAGATTAGAAGACAATTTGAAGTAAACGTTTTTGGTCTTATCAGTATGACTAAAGCCATGTTGCCACATTTTAGATCTAATCAAGAAGGTTTGCTGATCAATATCTCTTCTATGGGAGGGAAAGTGACCTTTCCTACGATGTCTCTGTATCATTCAACTAAATTCGCGGTAGAAGGTTTTTCTGAATCCGTATCTTATGAATTAGCATCACAAAACATCAAAGTAAAGTTGATTGAACCAGGAGCTATTAACACGGATTTTGGCGGAAGATCAATGGAGTTCTTTTTTAATGATGCATTAACGGACTATAAATCGTTTACTACTGCATTTCTGGGTAAATTAGGTGAAATGGAAAAAGATCCAGGCTACGCCTCGGCTCCAGAACTTGTAGCTGACACTATATATCAAGCGGCCACAGACGGTACAAATCAATTCCGGTATGTAGTTGGAGAAGATGCAAAGATGCTCATAAGTATGAAGGAAAATACGGATGAGGAAGAGTATCTAAATAATATATCTCAGCATTTTTCATAAAAAGAGGAAATGTGAAATCATCGTTTACTAGCTCACCGCTGTTAATGACAGATTATATTGTCCATAACTTGACGATGTTTGTTGCCCAAATTTTGATAAAAATCGTGTTCAAGTATTATTTGAAAGAAGGGAGAATCATGACAATTCTCCCTCAACCACCCGTTTGACCATATGGTCATCTATGATACGGTGCCCGTTCTAGGCTCCATAAATTACAGATAATGAATACATAAGTTAATTCACTTTGTTCTATGGCGTATATACCATAGACACTCTTATCAATGTGCAAGCAAAGAGCCCGGTCAGCACCGAGCTTCTTCCTACTATTTATGAGGTGTCCAGATAAATTCTTTTTCGGGTTTATTCTTAGAGATGACAATCAGATTCCCTATCGTCTGGAACGTCAGTGTGCCATATCCGAGTTGTTCACGAATTTCTTCCAGGATCGGAACTCGATCTTGTTCATATCAAGGGTTTCGCTCTCTTTATCGTTGTACAAACTAAATAAAGTTCTGACAAAAAACAGCTCTCCAACCCGCATTCCACCGTCGCCCGATTAAATAAAGTCTTGCTACAAATCCGGCTTTTTTCGATTTTCCCCTCTCATTTTTTCTGTCAGAACTTTATTTTTTTCGTAATAATGTTTTGATAAAAAACAGGGGAAAAGGCTTGATATGACTCGCTTTCGCCCTTTCCCCTCTTTCCTTTATCCTTGCCAAAAGCAGAACTTTATTTCGATTTTGGCAGATGTTTATTTAAAATAGCAGAACTTTATTTATTGGTTACATAGTAGGAATAAGTGAAAAGGGATTTAAGGGGACTATATCCTGTAATCTCTATTTGTTCAAAGACTGATTCACTGCTTCAATCGCGTGCAATGCTGTTGTATCAAATACAGGAACATCCGAATCTTCTTGCTTTACGAGTAATCCGATTTCAGTGCAGCCCAAAATAATTCCCTCAGCTCCGTTTTCCATTAAACGTTTCATGACCTGTTTATAATACTCTCTGGATTCCTGCAATACCTTACCTACGCATAACTCCTCATAAATAACCTTATTTACACTCTCTCTGTCCCTGTTATCCGGCACTATAACTCGTATTCCGTTCAACTCCAAGCGCGACCTATAAAACTCCTGTTCCATCGTATATTTTGTACCCAGCAAACCTACCGAACTGATTCCTCTCTGCTTAATTGCCGCAGCAGTTGCGTCTGCAATATGTAAAATCGGAATGCTGATTTTTTGCTGTATGATATCTACTACCTTGTGCATCGTATTGGTACAAATAACAATAAAGTCTGCTCCCCCTTTTTCTAGAGAATGAGCAGCATCGCCCAACACTTCTCCAGCCTTATTCCAATCTCCTATCGACTGATATCGCTCAATTTCTGCAAAGTCTACGCTATATAATAAGCACTTTGCGGAGTGTAATCCTCCCAATCTACTTTTTACTTCTTCATTCATAATTCGATAATATTCAACCGATGATTCCCAACTCATGCCTCCTATAAGACCAATCGTTCTCATGCTTACTCCTCCATCCAATAAAATCTTTATATAATTAATGAGAACCTATCCAATACCAGTGTTTTTCTATTTCCTGAATTTCCGCAAATCCTCCCCCAAAAGCGTCTGTTGGAAACTGCTCAGACGGCACATACATAAACCCGGAAAAATTATCGAGCATACCCCGAAAGGTAAAAAAGAAAAGAGCGTATTTGTCACCTTGCTTTTTCACCATAATGTCTCCGCCACCCTTGGAAAGACGCTCATATTTAGGAGGCAAATGGATAAGTGAAGATGTTTCTGACACCGTAGGACGTAGTTCCTGTGACTCAACCATCCGAATCACCTCTTGCCGGGCGGACTTATAAAGGTAAAAATCTAAACTAATCATAATCGAAGTAAATGGCACGAACAAATATAGGGATAGTGCTACCCCTTGAACAAGCAATGGTTTCCACACTTTTTCTTTCACCGCTATAGATATAGAAGCAATCGCCACAACCAAAAAGAAAATGACCGCACATAACCAAATCACTGGCATGAAAAAAGGCGTAAAAAAATCCACCAGTTCCCATTGCAGAATGGCAAGTAAGAGTAAAGATATGCTGCTTATGAAAGCCAATCCTAAAAATTGTTTCTCCATACGTTATGTATTTCTCCATTCCTTCGGTACTTTGCAAAGAATATACTTACCTGTCCACATTTCTGTTGTAACAATGATAGTCCGGTCTTTCTTCATAAAAAATAATCCGTTTCCATCTCGCTTCTGCAATGACCAACCACTGTTATTCATCATTTGTGTCACATTCGTATATCCCCTCCCCTGCTCCATTATTGTAATATACCAATCGTAACCGCCTTCTTCTACTATTTTGGCAATGTTGCCGGATGAGTAGTGAAGCGTTGAGATGGCTTCTTTTTTACCTATAGAAGATAGGGGCAAGGGTGGATAATATTCTTTATTCGATATGAACCATACGAGACATATGAAAGATAAAATGGCGACACATAAATATTTTTTCAACGAACATTTCTCTCCCTGTATTTCTCGTTACGTCTACCATTTATTTTTCCTTTTTTATCCTCATGATTCTACGTTCATGATACTATAAGAATAGATAAAAGTAATATTTTCCCTATCGATACATAAAGGAGTGCCATATGCAAAAAGGACACCTCGTAAAGCTGGCGCTGGATGCACTGAAGAAGCGACTAGCTGATAATGACAACGTTATCGAAATCTATTCAGGTGAAGGGTATGTGAGTCCAGCAGTCTTTACATTTAACCTTCCTATTTCCCCGCAAGAACTGAACGAATTTATCGATACATTCGGTATTGAGCTTCCCATTGACTATAAAAACTTTCTACTCATGCATAACGGGGCCGAATTGTTCAAACATCCTGAATATGGTGGAGAGTTTCATCTCTATGATTTGGCGGCAATAGAGGATTGTTTCGTTGACGAGGATTGGCCAAAGCATTGGCTGCCTGTCGCTTACCATTATGGGGAAGAGATTATTATCGACCTTACCAGAGTAGCACATGGAATGGACAATTATCTCATCTGGCGAGGTTGCTGCGCCCCACTGGAGGAATCTGTAGATATGGGAATGAGTTTTGAGCAGCGGCTTGACCGCTCTCTTATTTGTCAGGGGGTAAATTTCTGGCAGTGGTCTATTTGAGGGTAGAGCTAGTGAATACTTGCTGATGGTAAGTATATTACTTTATATTTATCTCCAAGTTCTTGTCTCACCTTTTCGCATAAAATTATTCCCATTTGATTAAATGAATTTTCTAGTTCAATCCCATTAGGAACCCATTTATCTATGTCCCAATCAATCCATTCCCCATACTTCATTGCCCAGGACAACAGCTCATTTGCTAATTCACTTGAAATCGGTATGTCTTCTATGTTCAGGTTACAACCACATTTATTGCACCAAACGGGATCTGCTCCGATATCCCCCTCTATTTTTAAATCATTTGTTTCTCCACCTTCACAAAAACAGTTCATACACTTCCTCCTCCGCTATCATCGTTTCCATCTCACCTGTATACCGGATAAAAAAACAGGGGAAAAGGCTTGATAACTCGTTTTCGCCCTTTCCCCTCTTTCCTTTATTCTTGCCAAAATCAGAACTTTATTTATTGGATACACACGTTTTATGAGCAACGCGACACTCTCAACATGCACCGTATGCGGGAACATAGCCTATTTGGTCTTCATCTGCCGTAATATACCGATGCCTTGATTTATAAGGGGTTTCTCCATTGGAGTATGGTTCTATTTGATTGCCGTTCACCTGGAAATGATGGCTTTCGTCCCCATTCCGTCCCCAATTAAGAAGAAGATACCGCTGTCCTTATCGTTATCGCCAGCGAATCGTCCCATCCTCAAACTAATGTGCTACCCATGAATTTTGATGAAATCATATAGATCCTTATCCCCCACGGCGATACCACAGTACGATGACCCATACCACAAACAGGGAGTACTTTAGTTAGTCCAATTCCTTTTTTATGCATCAAGCATGTTTTTAATTTTTCTCAAGCAATCCTCAATAAATCGATTAAAATATTCCTGATCGAACAGTTTGTAATATTCATCATCTATTGAGGGGCTTTTAAAAATCGAGGTTTGCTTTTTGTGTGCACTAAAAAAATGTATTAGACTCGAAAAATAGAGTCTTAGACTGTGAAAATAAAGTTGTAGACTCACTGCGAATCGTTACGCTAACGGACAGGATAATTTAAGAGTAAGTACGGTCAGTCCCTATCACAAGTAACGGCAAAAAATTAGGGTGTTGAGAAAGTATGGGGGCTGTTGTGTGGATTGTCATCTTTAAATTTAATATTTTTCGCTTCTCCTACTGGATTAATACCAAGAGCTCTCACCAAAATAACAGCCATGTCCTGACGACTGAGTTTTTCCCCATTTCCAAATTGACCATTTTTATTTCCTTTAATTAAACCAGCCTTAGCTACTGCTTCTACATACTTATAGGCATAATGAGAAGGAGGAATATCTGAAAATGTAGGGATAGCTCTGGAGTCAGAAATATCTAAATCCAATGCTTTTGCAAGGATAATAGCAAAATCTTGTCTTGTAACATATCCTTTAGGATCAAATTTTCCATTTCCTTTCCCACTTATAATCTCTTTGTTTGCAAGTTGAAAAATAGCATCTTTCGCAAATGAGTCTTCTACATCATTAAAAGAAGCAGCCCCATATCTCGGAAATACATAAGAGCTAAGTAATGAGGTAATTATTGCCGTCTTTAAAATCCGCCTTTTATCCATCTTTTCCTCCTTAACAAGAATACTTTAATCCAATAGTTCCATGAAAAAAGGGTTATCCCTCAAGCAGCTCATTCGACTGCCTACCGGATAACCCTGGTTATTTACCTATACCATTCAACTCAGGCTGACGATTGTTACTTTACTTGCTCTTTGTGTGCCAGCATTTTCAGCAAAACCGTTACAGCTTCTGCTCTTGTTGTTTTATCACCAGGAGCAAACTCGTTCGTGCCTTTACCTTCTATAATGCCAAGTTTCTTCATTGCTGCCACTGCGCCTTTCGCCCACGTCGGAATGTCCTTGTCGTCCGCGAAGCCCGTTGCAGTATCCGCTTTGATAGACTGACCCAAAGTGTTTGCGATCATCGCTGCCATCTCCGGACGTGTAATCTCGGCATCCGGACGGAAGGTGCCGTCCTCATAGCCATTAATAATGCCTGCTTGCACCGCTTGCGCGACCGCTTTCTGTGCCCAAGCGTCGATCTTCGCTGTATCGGTGAAAGTCAGCACTGCTCCTTCTCCTTGCGGCTTCAACGTATTCATCAGCATGACCGCAAATTCCGCGCGAGTCACAGTAGAATTCGGCTTAAACGTGCCGTCCGGATAACCGCTGACGATTCCGCTGCTTACCGCTTGCTTGATGTTGGCCTCAGACCAGTGTCCAGAGATGTCGCTAAAGTTAATCGTTGGTTTCATGTCAGGTGTTGGCACAGTTGCCCCTTGACCTACAACGAATACCGCATACTTCGTGAAATGATCTACCTGTACGGTGATGTGATTTTCGTTAATCTTGCCACCTGGAACTTCCACCCATTCCTTCTTCACTTCGTCAAAATAGCATACAGCTACTGTTTGGTTGCCACTTAATTTTGCTTTGTCGAAAGCAAAGGTCAGCGTTGCCGGTTTATTGAAGTTCTCCGAGAAGTTTTTCAGAATCTCAAAGATCGGGCCGGCTAGCATGTTTTTATCAGTTATCAGATTCTGAGTGTTCAACAATTTTTCTATCGTTATTTTTAGCTCTTTATCTGTCGCACCTGTGGGAATAGAAACCGTCACTTCTTTTTGCAAACTAACCTCGCCTGATCTACCTACAGGAAGCGTTAATGTACCATCTGTGGAGGTAACTGGTGACGTTGATACTATCGAACCGCCACCGCCGCCGCTAGAATAGCTGCCCGCGTTGTTGGCCGTCCACTTCGCGTACAGCGTCACATTCGCCGTTGCCATGCTGAACGTAGTACCTGCGGCATAAGTCGTTCCGTTGCCATCCGCTTGCGTGTTCCAACCTGCGAACGTGTAGCCGGTCTTCACCAGATTTCCCGTGTTGCCGTACACCGAAACTGTGACGCCCTGCGCATATGAGCCGCTATCGGTCGGTGCGCTGCCTCCGGAGTTGCCATTACCGTTATAGGTTACGGTGTAGGTAGGATTCGCCGTCGGATTTTCCGTCCACTTTGCGTACAGCGTCACATTTGCCGTTGCCATGCTGAACGTAGTACCTGCGGCATAAGTCGTTCCGTTGCCATCCGCTTGCGTGTTCCAACCTGCGAATGTGTAGCCCGTTTTCACCAGATTTCCCGTGTTGCCGTACACCGAAACTGTGACGCCCTGCGCATATGAACCACTATCGGTCGGCGCGCTGCCTCCGGAGTTGCCATTACCGTTATAGGTTACGGTGTAGGTAGGATTCGCCGTCGGATTTTCCGTCCACTTCGCGTACAGCGTCACATTCGCCGTTGCCATGCTGAACGTAGTACCTGTGGCATAAGTCGTTCCGTTGCCATCCGCTTGCGTGTTCCAACCTGCGAATGTGTAGCCCGTTTTCACCAGATTTCCGGTGTTCTCATACACCGAAACTGTAGCTCCTTGCGCATATGAACCACTATCGGTCGGCGCGTTGCCAGATGTAGCGCCGTTGCCGTTATACGTCACCGTATATGCCGGAATAACCGTTACCGTATACGTCACCGTGGTTCCATCCTGCGCGGTAACAATGACCTTGTTGCCAGTTGTCAAAGCTGTAGCTACGGTGGTTCCGTCTGCATCGTACACCTCAAACGTTGCATTGGCTTCCGGCGTGATCGCTGCCTTGAGTGCAGCTAACGTTGTGCCGTATGGAATGTTCGTGATGCTTTCATTCGCTGTTCCACCTGTGCTTACAGTGCCAATGGTCGAGGTCAACGTTGCGGCTGTGCTCAGTGTCTGAACATTGATCGCTCCACTCTGCGCCGATTCACCGGCTGCATCGAATGCGCTCGCCGTAAACGTATAAGAGGTATTCGGCGCCAGTCCGTTCACCGTATAGGTCGCGCTAGTCACGGTGGCAATCGCCGTATTGCCCCCATTCTCGTAGATGTAGTAGCCAGTCGCTCCTGATACGGCATCCCATGATAGCGTAGTCGATGCAGACGTCGTGCTGCTGGCCTGCAGATTCACAGGTGCTCCGAGAGAGATCAGTTGTTCTACACCATTCCATCCCCCTGCATATATGTTACTGTTTACTTTTAGGAAGGAATATAGTTGGCTCGGTGAACCACTTACCTGTTCCCATGTGCCGTTACTGTATGACCATACGGCGTTGCTGCCGTTAGTAGTCCCCGCATACAGCGTGCCGTTGACATCAATCATGGAATGCACATTGCTCGGCGAACCGTTCAACTGCGTCCACGTACCGTTACTGTACGACCATACGGCGTTGCTGCCGTTAGTAGTCCCCGCATACAGCGTGCCGTTGACATCAATCATGGAATGCACATTGCTCGGCGAACCGCTCATCTGCGTCCACGTGCCGTTACTGTACGACCATACGTCGTTACTGCCGTTACTAGTCCCCGTATACAGCGTGCCGTTGACATCAACCAAAGAAGTCACATTGCTCGGTGAGTTGCTCATTTGTGTCCACGTGCCGTTACTGTACGACCATACGTCGTTACTGCCGTTACTAGTCCCCGTATACAGCGTGCCGTTGACATCAACCAAAGAAGTCACATTGCTCGGCGAACCGCTCATCTGCGTCCACGTGCCGTTACTGTACGACCATACGTCGTTACTGTCGTTACTAGTCCCCGTATACAGCGTGCCGTTGACATCAACCAAAGAAGTCACATTGCTCGGCGAACCGCTCATCTGCGTCCATGTACCGTTACTGTACGACCATACGGCGTTGCTGCTGTTAGAAGTCCCCGCATACAGCGTGCCATTTAGACCAAGCAAGGTTGTCACTGCTCTCGGCACGCCGCCCATCTGCGTCCACGCGCCGTTACTGTTCGTCCATACGTCGTTGCTGCCGTTCTGCGTCCCTGCATACAGCGTGCCGTTGACATCAAGCAAGGAATATACCTTGCCCGGCGAGCCGCTCGTATGCGTCCAACCACCACTGGTCGTGTATGTCCATATGTCGTCGTAGCCGTAGCCGGAAGCAGTACCCACATATAGCGTACCGTTTATATTGAGCAAGGTTTTCACATACCTCGGCGAGCCGCTCATCTGCTTCCATGTACCATTACTGTACGTCCATACGCCCTTGCTGTCGGTATTCCCCACATACAGCGTGCCGCCCACTTCGGCTAAAGAAGTCACTTTGCCCGGCGAGCCGGTCATCTGCGTCCACGTCCCGTTGCTGTACGTCCACACGTCATTGCTGCTGCCATTAAAAGTCCCCGCATACAGCGTGCCGTTGACTTCGAGCAAAGCATACACATTGCCCGGCGAACCATTCATCTGCATCCACGTCCCGTTACTGTACATCCATACGTCGTTGCTGCTGCCGTTAGAAGTCCCCGCATACAGCGTGCCGTTGACTTCGAGCAAAGCATACACATTGCCCGGCGAGCCGCTCATCTGTGCCCAACCGCCACTGGCCGTATACGTCGATACGTTGTTGCCGTCACCCCAAGCCCCCGCATACAACGTGCCATTTGCATCAACGAGCAAGGTTCGCACATAGCTCGGCGAGCCGATCATCTGTGTCCAAGTACCGTTACTGTTCGACCATACGTCGTTGCTGAAGTTTCCCGTCCCCGCATACAGCGTGCCGCCCGCTTTGAGCAAGGTTTGCACGTTTAACGGTTGCACGGTTTGTCCCACCGCTGCCCAAGTTGGCGAGGTCGCATGGACTACATTTCCTGCACCCATGAATGGGATAAGCATCAAGGTGAGTAGGCATGCCAGAGCTATCCTCCCTGATCGGGAAGACCACATCTTGAGTCCTGATGTAGATAGTTTCATAAATTCGTATACACCCCTTTATTTGTAATGATGATTTCAACCGGCGATGTAGCGATACAAGATTACTTGAGCCGATAAATAACGATATTTTCCTGGCCGCGCTTGTCGATCATTGCCATTTTCCCCCTAATTCTATAACTTTCGTCCCAACAAAAAAATCCCCCATCTAAGGGGGAGGGACGGTAAAAAAATAGGGGATATACCCCCTACCAATATTTATTGTATAATCATGATTTTCTACAATTGCGATAAATAGCTCTCTACAACCATTTTAATTCTCTTCCTTGCTCCAGTGCCTGTTCTCTGCTGTTCACATGAAGTTTTCTATACATGCTCTTCAGATGACTCTTGACCGTTTCGGCTGTGATTTGAAGTTGTTCGGCGATCTGTTTATTCGATAGCCCCATGTCAATCATCCGTAATATTTTTAGTTCCTGTTTCGTGATAAGTGTTCCCGAGCTTACAGTCTCATTCACATGATCCGACATCAGCAGAAGCAATTCCCTGGCGTAGAGTATGCTCGCTGACTTACGGTTAGCGTTGATCTGCCTTTGCCGGATATATTCGCGTAACAGCTCAGCCATCTTTGCCCCTTTATCCACGAAACTGCGGATGTATTTCCCCGGCTCCGCCAATTGGAGCGCCGCTTCCAGCTTCATTACAGCGTTCGTCATATCTCCTTTTCGGTAAAAAGCCATGCTTTGCAGGATGGCCACCTTAACCTTATCCCAGGTCCGATCAGCCTTATCGACAAGCCGGTACAATTGTTCTAGCAGTTGCAAAGCTTCATCAACTTCCCGGTGTTCCATAAGAGCGCTTGCCAAATAAAGATATTCTTTGATCGGACCGAGCGGGATCGTATCGGTATGCTTGATGCCGCATGTTTGCAGCCAACGCTCATCGAAGGAACCGTTCGCAAGCGACAAATTTGCCTTCTCCGCCTCTATCCTCCTCATAAACATTCTTTTGTCCACTGAATCGATCTTAGGTTTAACCCGTTCAAGCAATTCAAACGCTTTGGCCGAATCTCCTTTGGCCTGACAGATCCGCGCAGCATTGATAGAAGCACTTAACAGAAGAAGAGCATAGGGCTGCATGCACGTTGACCTCAGTACCCTCTCCGCATAAGCTTCAGCCTCTTCCAAGCGGTTCCATTCATATAACAGCTTACTGTACGTATTGTAGAAAAAACCGACGTAGGGGTAATTGTCCCTATCTTCCCATACTTTGATCCATTTATAAAAGAATCTCTCCGCATCATGCAAATCATTAAAAAAGCTCAATAATGTGTCGAAATACATCGAAAACGAGTTCGCTTCAATCATCTGGATGTAGCTACCCCCCGGCGTATGCCGATCAAACATCTCAAAATATTCGTTCGCTCGTCGAAAGTCTCTTCGGTAAAAAGAAACAGCCGCGGACAAAAAATGAACGGTTCCTGCGTAAGGTTTCCATTCCGGATCCGATAGCTTATCCTCCATTAGGCGAAGTCTTGCTTGTGCCAACTCCATTTCATTGGTTTCCACCATCACTTTGACATAAAGAAACTGAATTCTCGGCTTTCCAGTAAAACAGGTTTCCGGTAGATCGCGCAACCATCGATAAAGCACCCCTCTCTTCGCATGAAGGTTTTGCAGATGCTTTTCAATCAAAGTGCTTGCTTCGTGATGATGCCCGTCCATAAACAGTTGTTCTACCGCTTCTTCCAAAAATCCGTGCTCCTCAAGCCAATGGGCTGCCTTGACATGCAACTCCTTCGATCGTCCCGCATACCTCTGCCGGAAAAGCCTCCGTAAAAACTCAGAAAACAAATGATGATAGCGATACCATTCCCGCTGATCATCCAATGGAACAATGAACAAATTATGCTGTTCCAGCATTTCCAGCAACTCCTGACAATTCGCTTGTCCGGTAACCGTCTCGCACAACGGGCCGTTTATCCTTTCTACGATCGAAGTTTCCAATAGAAAGGACTGAATCTCGCTCGGCTGGAGACTAAAAACCTCCTGAAACAGATAATCGGATATGTTGCGGTGTTCCCCGCTAAAGGCGCGGATAAAATCCGAATAATTTCCACTTCTTTGCAGCGAAATGGCCGCAAGATACAATCCGCTGATCCATCCCTCCGTGCGGTCGACCAGCACGGCTATCTTTTCTCCCGACAGTGACAATCCCATGCAATCCTGGAAGTAACGAATTCCCTCCGCAAGTTGAAATCGCAGCTCCTGAATCGTGATTTTCACCATTTGGCCAGTCGTCTGCAGCCTTGCCGTAGGAAAGGGCATTTCAGCCCGGCTTGTTACATAGAGGTGGATATGAGCGGGCAAATACGCAAGAAAATAAGCCACCGATTCGTGAATGGCAGCCAGAGCAATCGCGTGATAATCGTCCCAAATCATGACCAATTCATCCGAATAGCTGTCAAGCTCGTGAATCATGGCTGAGATGAATGGCTCAACCGCTCCCGACTTTAAGGATAGCAAATAAGGGGTGACCGCTTCCGCAAAATGGGGGTTTTTACTATTGACTGCAGCGATCGTATAGCTCCAAAACTCAATCAGGTCATTATCTTGAGGGCCCAAGGAAATCCATACGGCAGGTATGGCAGACTGCTGCAGCCACTGACTCAAAGCTGTTGTTTTGCCGTACCCCCCGGGAGCCGTTACGGATGTAAGTTTGCTCTTCAATCCTTTATTTAATAGCTCGGTGATCGCCGCTCGCTCAACAAGGTCATCGCGCCGCGTTTGCGGGATATGAAGTTTGGTACTCAGAATCATGGGTCGGCACCTCGTATCTAACTGTGAACATCTTTTCATCATTATATCTGATTCTAATGATTTCAAGATAGGTCTCACTCAAGGAAATTCTCTCCTTGGATTATTCCCATCCGGCAGAAAGGATGCATACACGCTGAAAAGCTAATACACTATAAGGCTCAAAAATGAATGTAAGTGCAGCAGACGCATTCCAGTAGAATGTGAGGGAACCGACGGGCGGACGATAAGACGTTTCCTTTTACAGAGGAGCCGCCAACCTTGGGTTGGCTAGACGCCTGAGAAAACAGAAAAAGCAGCTATCACAGAGGACTCTCTGCGACAACTGCTTTCTCAGTTCAGGGACCACATCGAAAAGCGAGACATTCCCGAAATCAAGAAGTTCATCGCCAGCTATGTGGAAAAGGTAATCGTCTACGAAAAGCATGTAGAAGCTTTAAGGTCCCCGTTGTGGATTTGATAGATGGAGGCGAGGGGAATCGAATCCCTGTCCACCTAATCATACAAATATAAAAATCCTACTCCTTCAAAATAAAAGTTGCACTCCCCCCTTCTGTCCTTGAAGAATTAAAGGAGTATTACACATACCGGGTTAAGGAGCGGGATAAGATCTGGGACACGTGGCAAGGTGGCAAACTTTTTTTTGTATTTGCTCATGCTGACGACAGAGCCTTTCACCACAAACGGCCGTACCTATAGTTTCGGCAATTCGTTAAGAAGAACGGTTTCCGATATCTCCGCTTCACGATCTACGCCATACACCAGCAACGATGCTCATAAGTCAAGCCATGCAAAAGTTATTTCTGAGCGACTTGGACATGACAGCATAACAACCACAATGAACATATACGGACATGCCCTCCGTTCCTCCGATCAAGCCGCTGCCGATAAGTTCGAAAATCTGTTCATACTAGATGCCAAACAAGCTAAAAAAGACGTTGGGATAATATTTCTCCCAGCGTCTTTTTCTTTTATGCTCTCTTACTTTACCTTTACATATAGTTTTACGGCAGTTTTACGGCAATTCATCAAAAGCACTTCTGTTATACAAATTTCCAATACACTGTATCACCCAATAAATCCTTATATATCAACGGGTTTCAGCATCTGTTTCACTCCTTACAAGCAACGCGACATTTTCAACGTGTGTTGTATGTGGGAACATATCGACCGGCTGCACCTCAACCGTCTTGTACCCGCCTTCCTCCAGAAAACGAAGATCACGGGCCAGCGTTGACGGATTACACGACACATACACCACACGGTCCGGCTTCATATCCAGTATCGTCTGCAACAGCGCCTCATCACAGCCCTTGCGTGGCGGATCAACCACAATCACATCCGCACGATTCCCTTCCTCATACCATGCAGGAATCACAACCTCCGCTTCACCAACTGCAAACGTCGCATTCTCAATTCCGTTCAACTGCGCATTCCGCTTCGCATCCTCAATCGCATCCGGCACAATCTCCACACCAAACACCTGCTTCGCCTTCTGCGCCAGGAATAGCGAGATCGTCCCGATGCCGCAGTATGCGTCAATCACACTCTCTTCTCCCGTCAGCGCCGCATACTCCAGCGCTTTGCCATACAGGCGCTCCGTCTGTACCGGATTCACCTGATAGAAGGAACGGGCCGAGATTGCAAACGTGATATCCCCAATCGTATCGTATATGTATTCCTCGCCCCACAGCACCCGGGTAACATCACCGAAAATCACATTCGTCCGCTTTGTATTGACGTTCTGGACAATGCTTTTCACACCCGGTACAGCCTGCGCCAGCTCTGCCACCAACTCATCCTGGTTTGGAATCTTGTCCCCATTTGTGACAAGCACAATCATTACATCTCCAGTCGCAAAGCCGACTTTTGTGACGACATGGCGCAAAAGCCCGGTATGTGTTTCTTCCTGATAAGCACGGACACCGTGCTTCCAGGCGATCTTCTTCACATGAGCGATTACGTCATCACCCGTTTCGTGCTGGATGAGACAGGCTTCCATATCAATAATTTCATGCGAACGAGCGGCGTAGAAACCACCGATTAAACCGCCCACTTGCTCGCCAATCGGCACCTGGGCCTTGTTTCGGTAGCGCCATGGGTTTTCCATGCCGATCGTCGGATGAACTGGAACACCTTCGATTTTGCCGATACGGCGCAAGTTGTCTTCGACAAGCTTGCGCTTGAATTCGAGCTGTGCGGCATACTCCATATGCTGAATCCCACAGCCGCCGCAGCGGGCGTACAATGGGCAAGAAGGTTCTGTACGAGCCAAAGACGGTTCGAGAATCTCAAGCAGACGGGCGTAGCCGAACTGCTTTTTCAACTTTGTAGCACGCACGCGAACGCGTTCGCCTGCAAGCGCACCTGGCACGAACAACGTGTACCCTTCATAGCGCCCTACACCATTTCCTTCGTGTGAGATGTCTTCAATCGTAATCTCTACTGTTTCATTTTTCGTAAGCGGCAGGCCGGACAGATCGGCTGTCGGCTGCTTGCGCTGTTTTTTCTTCAAAATAACCCACCTATATTCTATGCGTAATTAGCGAATAAGCTTGATGTGCCGTGGCAGTGCCGTAAAGGTACATGGGAGCGTGCCCCCGAATTCTCCATCGAGATTCAGCTTCACCTTCTCGTTGGAAATCGCGACAAGTTTCCGAGTCTGAAAATATTCGACCTTCGGATCATTCACATGTTCGCCTTTCAGTGCCAGCGTAGCAATGCGGATAAAATCCGGGAGCGATGTTTTCCTCAACACGATGCAGTCAAGCAGACCGTCATCTGTTTTTGCGTTCGGCGCGATTTTTTCAAAGCCGCCGATGGAATTGCTGTTGGCGACGAGAAACATCATGATTTCCTCATCAATTATCCGATCATCCGCTTCAAGGCGAATATGCATCGGGGAGAGGAAAGCCAATTTCTCGATGCCTTTCATATAATAGGCAAGCTGGCCGAGCAGCGTTTTCAGCTTGCTGGGCACTTCGTATGTGAGCGTTGTCAATGCGCCGCCGCCCGCAATATTAATGAAGTAGCGGCTGTTAATTTTGCCGACGTCAATTGGAATTGGTGTACCGTTTGCGATGACTTCTACCGCCTTCGGAATGCTGCGCGGTAGGCCAAGCGCACGGGCAAAGTCATTCGTCGTCCCTGCTGGAATGATGCCGAGTGCCGGACGGTATCTCTGTTCGGCAATACCGTTAATCACTTCGTATATCGTCCCGTCTCCTCCGGCTGCAATCACGAGATCAAAGCGACGCTCGACCGCCATGCGTGCCGCAAACGTCGCATCTCCCTGCCCTTTGGTCGCGTGACAGGAGGTTTCATAGCCGCTCTTCTCTAGTGTATCGAGTATCCTCGGAATCCACCGTTTCACTTCTTCCCGTCCGGAAGACGGATTATAAATTAAACGTGCACGTTTCATATCCATCCACCCTATTTCCCCATGAACTTAACTATTCCTTTACAAAGATTACCCTACTTGAAGAAAAAAAGAAAGCCGCCTGTATATGAGGCGGCTTACAACGCACGGTCGAGCAAATCCATGATGTGGATCGCTTCCATCTCATCCTGCATGCCGGCCCGGATGATGCCTTGCTTCATCTGAAGCAGACAGCCCGGATTGGACGTTACGATGAGGTGTGCTTTCGTTTTCTTGACATTTTCCATCTTGTCATCAAGAATACGCATCGACATATCGAAGTTTGTGATGTTATAGATACCCGCCGAACCGCAGCAGCTATCCGCGTTTATCATCTCGACGTATTCCACACCTGGAACGCTGCGGATAAGCTGGCGTGGCTGGTTGCGAACGCCCTGACCGTGCGCTAAGTGACACGAATCTTGATACGTTACGCGCACGTCTAGAGAATTCTTGAATTCAATCTGCGGCAGTTCGGTCAGCAGTTCATTTGCATCGCGTGTTTTGGTGACAAATGCCATCGCCCGCTCTTTCCATTCTGGATCATCGTGGAACCAGTGATGATATTCCTTAAGCGCGGCTCCGCAGCCACCCGCGTTGTTAACGATGAAGTCGACATCTGCTTTCTCGAATACTTCGATATTGCGTTTCGCAAGCTCAACCGCTCCGTCTTTTTCTCCGGAGTGTGCGTGCAGCGCCCCGCAGCATGCCTGATCATCGACAAAGATCACTTCACAGCCCGCTTTCGCAAGCACACGGGAGGTCGCCTGGTTCGTTTCATAAAACATTACATCCATAATGCAGCCTTTAAACATACCAATGCGGAGCTTGGCTGGCTGATCGGCTGGTTTCACGATCTTTTGACGCTTTTTGCGTTCAGCCGGAGACGCTACTTTTTCTACGGCTTTCTGCATTTCTGCCATCGGACGTGGAAGCATATTCACAAGGCCAGTTTTATCCGCCAGTGTTTGCAGGCCAGCCGCCTGCGCTGCCCAGAGTGCCGTACCAAGTGTATCAATCCGCTTCGGATGCTTGAAGATCTTATTAAAAACAATATCGCGGATAAATGGTGATTTGCTTTGTTCTTTTTTGTTCGTTTCCACCACTTCGCGTGCCGTTTCCACCAAACTACCGTATGGTACACCTGCCGGACAGGCCGTCTCACAAGCGCGGCAGCCAAGACACAAATACATGTTGTTTTCGAACTCATGATTTACTTGCAGCGCTTCTTGAGCTACGCCTTTCATGAGAGCGATGCGGCCACGCGGGCTTGCCACTTCTTTACCTGTCTGTCGATACGTCGGACAGGACGGGAGGCAGAAGCCGCACTGCATGCAGTTCATGATTTCGTTCATGTCAAACTTGTTCAGCAGGGATACACCTGCTGTGGAGCAGTCCGGGTTACTTATCTGCTTGTTCGGTTCCATGTTCATGTTCTCCCGTGTGTCCACATCCACAGCCATGATTCACGACCACCCTTCTTCTAGAGCTTTTCGCAAAAATTTTGCCAGGGTTCATAATTCCGTGCGGGTCAAATGCTTCTTTAATTCGTCGCATTACGTCCATACCAACTGGACCAACTTTCAGATCAAGGTAATCGGCTTTTGCCATACCAACGCCGTGTTCGCCTGTAATGGTGCCCCCGAGCTTGATTGCCGCATGGAAAATCTCTTCGAACGCCTGCTCGACGCGATGGATTTCTCCCTTATCCCGTTCATCTGTCAGGCAAGTCGGATGCAGATTGCCATCTCCCGCATGACCAAATGTACAAATCTGCAGGTCGTATTTTTTCGCTACCAGATTAACCTGTTCTACCATCGCCGCCAGGTTGGCACGCGGTACCGTCGCATCTTCCAGAATCGTCGTCGGTTTAACACGGGCAAGTGCTGAAAGTGCGGAACGACGCGCTGCCATCAGGCTCGCTCCTTCTTCTGCTGTCTGCGCCATCCGTACTTCTGCTGCGCCTTCTGCCCGGCAAATATCTGCTATCCGCGCAATATCGTGCTCAACCTGAAGCTGGGTTCCGTCCTGTTCGATAATGAGCATCGCCTTCATGTCCAGCGGCAAGCCAATGTGAGCAAAGTCTTCCACTACGATCATCGTCTCCTGATCGAGGAATTCCAGCGTCGCCGGAATAATCTTGGAAGCGATAATCCGCTGTACACTTCGGGCTGCATCAGTCAAGTCATTGTAGTACGCCACCATCGTTTGTTTTGTTTCTGGAAGCGGTAACAATTTTGCAGTAATCTCGGTAATGACTGCCAGCGTGCCCTCTGATCCAACGAGCAGCTTGGTCACATCGTATCCGGCTACATCTTTCGCATTCTTACCACCTACCCGTAAAACATCACCGTTCGGCAGAACAGCTTCCAGTCCCATGATATAATCTTTTGTTACACCGTATTTCAGGCCACGCATACCGCCCGCACATTCTGCAACATTCCCACCCATGGTCGAAATCCGCATACTGCCTGGATCCGGTGGATAAAATAATCCAACTGCCTCTACCGCTTTATGAACATCCGCCGTAATCACACCCGGCTCAAATGTTGCGGTCAAATTATCCTGATCAATTTCTTTAAAAGTATTCAAACGATTCATATTGAGTACAATTCCACCTTCGACCGGTACCGTTCCGCCGCACAAGTTCGTGCCAGAACCACGGGATACAATCGGAATACGGTGCTGGCTGGCAACTTTCATAATCGCCGCTATTTCCTCTACACTAGATGGAATCACTACAGCATCCGGCATTGCCTGGTAAAGCGGGGTTGCATCATACGAATACACATACAATTCATTCGGTGTATCGAGAAAATAATCGCGGCCTACAATACTCCGCAATTCATTTTTAATATTTTGATTCATTCGAACCCTCTCCCCCCCTTATTCAGCAGGTCATCTGATGAATTTGATAATAATTTTAGCATACTACAAGAAAATTGTGTAGAATAAAAGAAAAGAATTTAACAGAGGGGTACGAGAAATCTATGTCACTTATTAAGAAAAGTTATGAAGTGATCGCGGAACAACTGGAGAAGCTTGTGGAAAACGGTTCACTAGAACCTGGAACGCGCCTGCCTACTATCGACCGCTTAGCGGAACAATATCAAGTCGGAAAGTCTACTATCCGGGAAGCACTCAGTCAACTCAAGGCACGCGGTTTAATTGAATCGCGTCAAGGTGAGGGGACCTTTGTGAAAAAAAGCGCATCAGCAGCCCTAAAAGCCATCCCACCCATTATCGCCAGCAATCACGAAGAATTGGTGAAGCTGATGCAGGTACGCCAGATCGTGGAGTCCGGCTGTGCGGAACTCGCGGCGATGAATCGAGATGAAGCAGATATACAACGTCTTTCTTCTATTATAAATAGTATGGAAGCTGCACTTACTGATGAAGAGATGAGTCGGTTATACGACATTGAGTTTCACATTGCGATCGCATACGCCACAAAAAATCAGTACTTGCAAAACATGATGGAAAGCATTTCGGAGGCGCTTAATCTGACGATTCGAGACAGCCGCAACCTGTGGTTGTATGAAAACGAAAGCACAACCGCCCGACTCTACCATGAGCATCTGGAAGTATTCGAGGCCATTCAAAACCAGGACAGTGGAGAAGCTCGCCGCTTGATTGAGCAGCACCTGATCCGCGTGCGCCAGGTACTTGAGACAAGCCGTTAGGATATATATGTTTTTATTGTGATATTCAGCCATTTTGTCACGTTTGGATCGGGAAGATAGGCGCGCCCATCGTAGCGCACCGGAATGCCCGCGAGACGCTGCGGAATGGCTGTTTCTGTATAGTAACCTGAACTGAGGAACAGCGGAATGACGAGCGGTTGATACTTCTCTGCCAGTCTGTATGCCTGCTGTCGAACGTTATCAGGGTGAAACGTACCGTATGTAGCAGCACGTAGCCCTACCTCATCACGCAGACTGATCGCCAGTTCCTGCAATAGGCCCTCCCACTGCTCCTGATAGCCCGGCTCCTCACTGCCGTGCGCCACGAGCAACAGCGCTTCTTCTTCCGGGCGGACCGACAACTCACATACTCGTTTCCGCAACAAGGTGCGGATACATGGATGTGCATCCATCGGTGCAGCCCAGATGATAGTGGTACCCGGTCGCAGCGTAATACGTTCCAAATCGGTCGGCACCGCACATGTATCCGTAATCCCGAGCATGTAACGGATTTCGGACAGATGAGTGCTCCCGCTCGAAATAAACAAAGGGATGGCCACAATGCGCTGCACACCCTTCTCTTCTAGCTTTCGAATACTATCTGCAATCGATTTCCCTTCGACCATACCAAGGAAGGCTACTTCTATCGGAACACTGCTATCAAGCTGTGTGGCTGTTTTTTCTACAAGCTCGTTCCATTCTGATCGGCGCGAACCATGTGCAATGATGACGACTCCCTGCTTCATACATTCCCCCCCTTTTAAAAACCCACTATTTTTCTATGTATTGTATATTTTATAGCACTTTTCTGAGTTTTTGTACACAAAAAAGTCCTGGCATCGCTCCTCTCCATAAGAAAAAAGAGGAATATGCCAGGATTTTTGTATCTTACTATGCCGTTTGCTTACGGTTAGTCTTCAAGAAATTTAGCATCCAGGTAGTTCTCTAGCAGCTTCGTAATTTCGAAAGCCGTATGCGATGAATCGAAGTTTTCAAATACGTGTTCGCACGCATCCTTATATGCCATCGATTCGTTATAATGAGCAAGGTGTCGTGCAATATCCTTCTCCGAATCCCCGCGCTGCTTTTGTCGCTCGACAACCGTATCGCTGTCAGCATAAACAAAGAAACGAATTACGTTGTCTCCATACAGCTTTTTCACTTTTTCGGTTCCTTCCGCATTCAACACCATAATGATACTCTGGTTTTCCGTAAATAATGCGGCAATATCTCCTTCTTTGATGCCATAGTGATAGCCGTCCATCGCAACGCTTTCCAAAAACTCATGGTTTGCTGCAGCCTGATGAAATTGTTCTTCTGTTATAAAATAATAGTCCTGTCCCTCCACTTCCATCGGTTTCTTTGGACGAGTTGTATAGGAAATAATAGGAGGGATATGCAGACTACGAAAAATCATTTCTGCAATTGTTTTGCGACCTGCTCCATCGGGTCCAGTAAATACCAGGATATATTCTTTGTCTTTTAAACTAAACATGGCATAAAACCTCCTTGGGATAAATGAACCTCTAGATTGTTAATAGCGCTTACTACATACACAAACACATAGCGATAAACACAGGACATACCAATTATTATATTCGATATTTCTCATAAAATTCCTTTTCAGCAATTCCCCTTAAATGAAAAAGCGGCTGAACACTAGAAGTCTCTCCTCATGTTCAGCCGCTTTACTTATACCTGTAGCTTATCTTTAACACTTTCTATAACGGTACGCCATACTGATGGATTGGACGTGATTTCTTCTTTGAATTGACGATACATATTTTTTTGCTTCTCCTCAAAATCGGGAGAATCTGCTGCCGGTAGTTCAGCTCGTAAGGACGCGACCATCTCCTGCACCTCCGATGATCTCGGCCCCCAAACTTTTATTTCCTCACCATTCTGGTCGATAAAAATGAAGATTGGTATAGATCGAGCTGTCCCATTGGTCAAATATTGATCCATGAGCTCTAGGTTCTCATCACGAATTAGAAAACGTAATTCCATGTTGCTTGTCTCTGCTATTCTTTGCAGAACGGGAACACATAAAGCAGCGTCCCCACACCAATCCGCAGTAAGAACGATTCCTCGCCAGTTGCGCTTTGCAACCTCCTGAAATGTCTCCAGATCATCTTCTGAAAAAACAAGTTGTTCGTAGACGCGAGTCAGTTCTTGCTGGTTTACTTGCATACTCATGCGATACTGTTCAAATGTCATGCCTTTTTCATACCAGGATTCCAATGTCATGACAACGCCTCCTTTCAAGTACATACTATTATAATCGACAAATTCCTTTGGTATAGAGTCAAAATTTTGCTACAATATTTTTACCCATAACTTTATGCATCTGAAGCGGTAAGAAGGAGGGAATTTTGTGGTTTCTGGGTATCTTCTTGTACTATTATCGGCGGTAGGATTCGGTGTGCTGCCGATCTTTGCACTGTTTGCGTATGATAGTGGCGTAAGTGTAGCGACGCTTTTATTTTTACGTTTTGTAATTGCGGCGGTTATTTTCTTTGGCTGTGTGTTCCTGTATTCACGCACATGGAACGTATCACGGCGTCAACTGGTGTCGCTTCTGCTGCTTGGAGGTGTATTCTACACCTTGCAATCGTCAGCGTATTTCTTATCCGTAAAATACATTCCAGCCTCACTCGCCACTCTTTTGTTCTATTTATATCCTGTATTCGTCGCCGTTCTATCCTTCTTCTTTAATAAGGAAACACTCTCAAAACGACTGATCGTATCAGTTCTGATCTCGCTTGGCGGTATGGGACTGGTGCTCGGAACGCCAAACGGAGACATCAATGCAATCGGCGTACTGTTTGCACTCGGAGCCGGTGTCGTTTATTCGCTGTACATTATCATCGGTGATCGGGTAACCTCTTCCGTTCCACCGATTGTTACGAGCGCATACATTGCCCTATTTGCTTCCACATCATTTTTTGTATGGGGATTGGCTACGGATTCTTTGCATTTTTCGTTTAGCAAAATCGGCTGGCTCTCCATCATTGGTGTAGCTATTTTCTCCACCGTGTTATCGATGCTCACATTTTTCATCGGTATGAACAAGACCGGGCCAACAAAAGCTTCTATTGTTAGTATGGTCGAACCAATCGTAACCATACTCTTTTCCTTCGCTCTGCTGCATGAGCAGATGGCGGCACTGCAGATACTCGGTGGCGCAATCGTGCTCACAGGAGCCGTGCTTGTTATTATCGCAAAAGAAAAACAACATGAAAACAGCCAGTCCTCCTGATGGAAGAACTGGCTGTTTTTATTCTCACTACAATTTTGCAAGCGCATCACGGAGCAGTTGATTGACCACACCTGGATTTGCTTTTCCTTTGGAAGCTTTCATAATCTGACCAACAAGAGCGCCGATCGCTTTTTCTTTGCCGGCTTTGAAGTCTTCAATCGCCTGCGGATTTGCGGCAAGCACTTCGTCTACCATCTGTTTCAGTGCCCCTTCGTCGCTAATCTGCACCAGACCTTTTTCTTCAACGATTTTTTCCGGTGACTTGCCCGATTCCATCATCTCTTTGAAAACTGTCTTAGCAATCTTATTACTGATGGTGCCTTTTTCGATGAGCTGCACGAGAGCACCAAGATTTTCCGGTGTGAGACTGATTTCTTTAAATTCCAGATTATTGGCGTTCAAGTACCCAATCGTCTCTCCCATGAGCCAGTTAGAAACTACTTTGGCATCCGCACCAGTCTGTACGGTCACATCAAAAAAGTCGGACATGTCCTTCGACATCGTCAGCACACCTGCATCATATTCTGGCAAGCCGTACTGCTCTACATAGCGGGCTTTACGCGCATCTGGAAGTTCCGGGATCAAGGCGCGAATTTCTTCGATCCAGGCCGAATCAATCTTCATCTTGATAAGATCTGGGTCCGGGAAATACCGATAGTCGTGCGCTTCTTCCTTGCTGCGCATCGAGAAGGTACGGGCTTTGTTATCATCCCAGCGACGTGTTTCCTGTACGACTCTCTCTCCGTCACGCAGCAGTTCCGCCTGGCGTACTTCTTCATATTCGAGTCCACGCTGAACATTGCGGAGCGAGTTCACGTTTTTCAGCTCGGCACGTTTACCGAACTCTTCCTGGCCTACCGGACGCAGACTGATGTTAGCGTCACAACGGAATGAACCTTCTTCCATTTTTACGTCGGAGATTTCGCAGTACTGGACAATTGATTTCAACTTCTCTAAGTACAGACGTGCTTCTTCCGGTGAACGAAGATCCGGTTCAGACACGATCTCGATGAGCGGCGTTCCAACACGGTTGAAGTCAACAAGCGACGCGTAGCCGCTGTCGGCGTGCGTCAGCTTACCTGCATCTTCTTCCAACTGTAGACGGGTGATGCCAATACGTTTCGGCTTGCCGTCTACTTCAATTTCAATCCAGCCATTTACGGCGATAGCCTGATCAAGCTGAGAGATCTGATAGGCTTTCGGTGAGTCCGGATAGAAATAGTTTTTGCGCTCGAAAATACTTTCGTCTGCAATCTCGCAATTAAGTGCCAATCCGGCCTTGATGGCGAATTCCACCGCTCGCTTGTTCAGTACCGGCAGGACGCCCGGGTGTCCAAGGCAGACCGGACATGTATGCGTGTTCGGCGGTGCGCCGAATTCGGTTGAGCAACTGCAGAAAATTTTTGTGTTTGTGGACAATTCCACGTGAACCTCAAGTCCAATGACCGTTTCGAATTCCATCGTCTGTCTAACCCCCTTTTACAGCTCCGGACGAGCTTTGTGATGTTCGGTATTTTGTTCAAACGCATGCGCAACGCGCAACACGGTTGCTTCGTCAAATGATTTACCGGCAATTTGCATGCCCACTGGCATCCCGTTGCTTGCGAATCCGCACGGAACACTAATCGCCGGAATACCTGCAAGGTTAACCGGGACTGTGCAAATATCTTCTAAGTACATCGTTAACGGATCGTTCACTTTCTCACCAATCTTGAATGCCGTTGTTGGCGCAGTCGGTCCAATAATCACGTCATAGTTCGCGAATACCTGGTCGAAATCGCGCTTGATCAGCGTGCGCACCTGCTGGGCTTTCCGATAGTATGCATCATAGTAGCCAGAGCTTAATGCATACGTGCCAAGCATAATGCGGCGCTTCACTTCCGGGCCAAGGCCCTGACTACGCGTCTCGTGATACATATCAAGTAAGTTCTCCGCACTGTCTGCCCGCACGCCGTAGCGTACACCGTCATAGCGTGCCAGGTTGGATGATGCTTCCGATGGAGCAAGGATGTAATACGTAGGCACCGCGTATTCAGTATGTGGCAGTGTTACCTCTTCTACTGTTGCACCCAGACTTTCAAGCACTTTCAGCGCCGCGCTGATTTTCTCGCGCACTTCCGGGTCGATGCCTTCACCCATCATTTCTTTCGGTACACCGACACGCAATCCTTTGATGTCGCCTGTAAGCGCAGAGATGTAGTCTGGAATTTCTACGTCTGCTGATGTCGAATCGACCGGATCATGCGCCGCAATCGCCTGTAACACGTAAGCAGAGTCTTCCACATTTTTCGTAATCGGACCAATCTGATCAAGTGAGGATGCGAACGCCACCAGACCATAGCGAGATACGAGACCATATGTCGGCTTTAAGCCAACTACGCCACAGTACGCCGCTGGTTGACGAATAGAGCCGCCCGTATCGGAGCCAAGTGAGAAATACACTTGTCCTGCCGCAACAGATGCTGCCGAACCGCCGCTTGAGCCGCCCGGTACATAGTCAAGATTCCACGGATTGTATGTGTTATGGAAGCTGGAGTTCTCGGTCGAGCCCCCCATCGCGAATTCATCCATGTTCAGCTTCCCGATCATGACAGCTTCGGACGCATGCAAACGATCCATCGCAGTAGCGTTATGAACCGGCTTATAGTTAGCCAGTAATTTACTCGCACATGTAGTGATTACATTTTTTGTTATAATGTTATCTTTAATCCCTGCCGGCAAACCAAAAAGCAATCCCTGCTCTTCTCCACGGGATTGCTGCTCGTCCAATTGTTTCGCGCGGGCACGGGCATTCTCCTCATCGAGGGAGATAAATGCCTTTACTTTCTCTTCAGTTTGGGCGATGCGCTCAAACGAAGCATTTACGAGATCGGAGACGGTAAGTTCTCCTTTTTCCAATTCCGTATGTATATCCTGCAACCGTTTTTCAAACAAAGACACGCGGTTGTCCCCCTTTCCTATTCAATAACAGCCGGTACTTTGAATTGTCCGTCTTCCTCATCCGGCGCGTTGCGCAAGGCGTCCTCATGACTAAGAGACGGGCGCACGATATCGTCGCGCATCACGTTGTACACATCAAGCACATGGCTTGTAGGCGGTACGTCCGCTGTGTCGAGTTCGTTTAACTTTCCGGCAAACTCCAGGATGCTGTTCAGCTGTTCAGTATATTTCACGGCTTCTTCTTCCGTCAGATTCAGACGGGCAAGCTTAGCTACATATTCAACCTCATTGCGTGTAATGGCACTCATTTTTCCACCTCCTGCATATGTTTCTGGCGTCGCTCTCCTCGTACGCCAGCGTTACTAAATCTACGTAAAATCATACCAGAGAAGAACAGGTGGTGCAATAAAAGAGGGGGAACAAGGCTTCGCGCGTTTCAATCATTCCTCTTTGTATATCTTTACACCATTCCGTCCGCTGTTTTTCACTTCATATAGGCTTTGATCCGCATACAAGAGGGTCTGCTGCACATTCTCAATAGAAGTCAATTCTGCGCAGCCAATCGAGAGAGTAACAGAAGGAATGCGCGATCCATCTTCCGCCCAGAATTCTGCTGCGGCCACAGCTTCGCGAATATGCTCAAGGCAGGATTCCAAGTATTCTACAGATGTACAAGACACATAGAGAATAAACTCTTCTCCCCCGTACCGTGCCACAAATGCTCTTTGTCCTTCACTGTTTATTGTTTTACACGTTTGCAAAAACACCTTTGCCATTTTTTGCAGGACACGGTCCCCTGTTAGATGACCGTACGTATCATTAATTTTTTTAAAATAATCAAGATCAACCAGCGCAAGATAATTTACAGTTTTTTTCTTCTTATATTCAACTTCCAGCAAATCAAAAAACTTTCGCAGATTGTACATCTCTGTTAAAGGATCATGCTCAGCAAAAAATTTCAGCTTATGCTGTAATTCAATCTGCCGAGTTGACCAGATCACAAAAAGATAAAGAATCACAGCAGAACTCATTAGCGATATGTATCTAAAAGGCGCAATCATCATAAAAACTTCCCATCCATTCGGAATCCAAATAATGATAGGAAGGTCAGAAATTAGCCACATCACACTAAATAAAGCCCAAACTTTAAACAGTTGAACCTTCGTAGTATTCCCGATATAAAACAACAACACAAAAATAGTCGGCAAAAGTAGTCCAAAAACAATGCCCGGTACAGCGCCAGCCCCGCCCATTCCCCATCTCCACATACAAACGATAGCCAGAGCAGGTAAGACCTCTCTCCATCCTATAAACAATGCCGCAAATCCGAGCGGAATAACCCGTAGATCAAGCCGGTATCCCTTATACTCAATCGGAAGATAAAACATGGAGATAGAGGTAAAAGAGATAATAAACACGACTAACGAATAAAACACGCCCTTCGACACCTTATCTTTTAAGAACGTAACCATAAAATTCAGGCATGCGTGCATAATTAAAATGACTGCTATATTTGATAAAACAGACTGAATCATCTTTTATTCCTCATTATTCCGATTAATTACAAAGTCATACAGCGTGCTCATTTTATCATACAAAACATATCGTAAAACAGAAGTAATCCGAAAATAAAGAGGGCTGTCCACACCTCATGCAGACAGCTCCCTCACCTATATCACATCATCTGAATGCGCTGCATACACTGAGATCAACATCTTCCCCATTGTATCCCCTATGTTCACAACTCGATGAGGAATACAGGCTTTCCAATAGAAGCTATCCCCCGGTCCAACCACGAATTCATCCTCTCCCTGTTGAATAAGAAAAGTCCCCTCAAGTACCAGATGCGCTTCTTCCCCTTTATGAGCATGTGGTTCATCCCCGGTACCCACACCAGGTGGTGTATACGTAATCATCATACGGAGCCCATCCCGATTTTGTGGAGTGAGAAGTTCCACCCGGATCCCATTCTTGCCAAACTCATGGATAATCCGTTCTTCTCTTCGTACTACTTTAACTGCCTGACTTGGCTCCAGTAACAAATAAGCAAGCGGTACATTAAGAAAATCAGCAATCGTTTGCAATGTCGCAATCGACGGTGATGTTTTTCCGTTCTCAACCTGGCTAACGAATCCTTTGGACAATCCGGTTCCTTCACACATTTCTGCAATCGTAATCCGCTTGCGATTACGCAAGCTCCGAATATTTTCACCTATATTCATAATTTTTTCACCTCATACTTGACATATTACCACCATCGTGATAGTTTTTAAATACAAAACATAGTTCACTTTAACAAAACCCGGATACGAAGAGATGATCCTTCCTCTCTTAACTATATACCGGATTTTCTTTCCCTTCTATGTTTTGTAATACGAAACTTTAATTTATAAAATAAAACTCAAAAGGAGGTTATACGTATGATGCCAGCCTTTTTTCTTGCACATGGAGCCCCTTCACTTGTTATAGAGGAAAATTCCTATACAGAGTTTCTTAGCAAGCTAGTTGCTGAGCTTCCACGTCCCAAAGCGATTATCGTTTTCACTGCACACTGGGAATCAGATGTGCAACTCATCAGCAGTGCCCAAACACACCGCACGCTGTATGATTTCTCAGGATTTCCTGCCGAGATGTATGAGATGACATATCCAGCACCCGGTGATCCGGCACTTGCAGGGCGCATCGCAGAGCTGTTAGCTAGCCAAGGAATACCATCCCGTCAGGATGACGTGCGACCGCTTGACCACGGTGTGTGGGCACTGCTTAAGTTGATGTATCCGAATGCTGATATCCCGGTTGTTGCGATGTCAGTCAATCCGTTCCTGTCTCCTGCTGAACAGTATCGCATCGGGCAGGCACTTGCGCCGCTTCGCGATGAAGATGTTCTTATTATTGGCAGTGGCGGCACCGTTCACAACTTACGGCGTCTCCAATGGGGCGGTGGGCAACCTGAGCCATGGGCGATGGAGTTTGATCAGTGGGTTAATGAAAAGCTCGTCACATGGAATACGGAAGACATGTTCCGCTATGACGAACTCGCTCCACATGTGCGAGAAGCCGTTCCACGCAACGAACATTTCATCCCGCTTCTCCCGATCATGGGGGCAGGCGACCGTACGCGCCAGGCAACATTGCTGCACCAAGTATATCAATACGGTTCGCTTAGCTTAAGTGCTTGGAAATTTGATTAATACGTATGTACTTATATAAAAGGGGAGATTTTCTACATGACTAACAAAGACAAAGCATTATTTCTTGTGCAACTCATTCTCGGATTTATTTTCTTCATGCACGGTCTCGGTAAATTCCAGGGAGGAATCAGCAACATCGCTGGCTGGTTTGCAAGCATCGGTCTTCCGGCCGGACTCGCTTACGTCGTAGCAACGATTGAATTGGTCGGTGGCTTGCTTATGATCGCAGGTCTCGGTACTCGCGTAGTCGCAGCCCTGTTCGCTGCTGTAATGGTAGGAGCAATCGCTACGGTCAAAGGTGCTGCCGGACTTATGGGTAACGGAACACAACCGGGTTATGAATTTGAGCTCGTACTGCTCGTAGTATCTGTATTCTTCGTACTGGCTGGCCCTTCCGCAATCTCGCTTGATCGCAAACTCTTCAAACGCGGACAAGAACAACAATAAAGAAACACGCATGTGTATTGAAAGGAGGTGATCCGGATGGCTGCTTGTGGTTGTGGACAAACTCAGAACCCGCAGGGACAATGCGATGGTTCACATGCAAATAAAAAAGAAGAAGCAAAATAAGCAAAACGGGTGAGGCTATGTGGTCTCACCCGTTTTGCTTATTCCTAGCATCTTACTCTTCCATACATTCCCTCGGTTTTCTAATGAATTCAAGTGTATCTTCCAGTTTTTTTAGCAAAAGCCACTCCTTCATTATAATCGTTTCCATAAGCTTCGTAACAGAACGATTCAATCTAATAATTTCGTGATTACTCGGACAAGTAGGGAAATCATGGCATTTCCCTACAAACGCTTGAACTTTACCAGCTTCCGCCCTGATAAGGTGAGCAAGCGCTTCTTCTTCGTGAGCGACAGATTCCATTAAATCAAGTAATACGGTATGCAGTGATTGTCTCTCTTTATGTTTGCCTTCGAAGCATTCCTCTGACATGCCATTGCCACCTCTTTGTGAATTTTTTCAATAGACACTATAAAGGTATGTGCAAGCGCCCTGCCCGGTGTCCGGGCATTAGCCTAATTTATAGGCCCTGTTCCTGCTGTATACGGCAGTTGCTAAAAAATTATCATTTGCCCCCTGATACCTGTCTATACCAATAAAAACAGCAACTCATATAATGCGGTATCAAAAAAGAAAGGATGATATAAATGAGTAACGAAGAAAATCAAAATGAGGTTTTGCAACAAACTTCAACAGATGTCGGGGCCGCGTTAAATGCGATACTTGAGTCCATTGCATTTGAAGAACTACAGTTAGCCAGCATGATTACTGCCGAGGCCAACAAAGTCCTTGCCACCGATGCAAACATCCTCCACTTACTCACCATAAACGCAAACGTAGAGCAACTGCTACGTACAATTGTCAAAAAGAATATCGTACTGGAAACAAAACTGCAGGATAACCTCGATGCTGCTACTGCTCTTAATCACAGTTTTGGTGTAAATTTAGCTGCTTTGCTTCCCGGGTTAGTTAGTGTATTAAACTCGATTGCTGCTGAAGAAACTGCGCTTGGCAAGTTAATCGGGGCGGAAGCTAATAAAATTAACAAGGCAATTACCGTTCCAGGGGTTTCTACGAATAATTTAGTTGATATAAACAATAGTGTGAACCGAACTCTCCGTACGATTATCAAAAAAGAAATTGTACTGGAAACGAAGATGCAGGATGTGCTTGACTTTATCGTGGGACATCTTAACACCTAATTCTATTAAAGAAAGAGGGGGAGAGCACGGACATTACCTGTCCGTGCTCTCCCCTATTTCAATGATTTTAACAACGATCTTTTTCTTTCTATAATTCGTTTCATCTGATCCAGAGAACGAAGCATCACTTCTATGGAGTACATCTCATGCTTTTTCGAAAAATCCAGTTCATTTTCAGATGCCCGTTTTAGTTTGCGCACCGCTCTCGTATGCTGATCAATAGAACGTTCGGAAGCCAAAAGCGACTGCAGTAACTTCTCATTCACTTTGCGCTCAACATCCATTACTCCTCATCCTCACAAAACGGGCGCTCAACAAATCGAATCGTATCCTCCAGCTTTTTGAGTAGCAGCCATTCCTTCATGACTACCGCTTCAATCAACCGACTAACTTCCTGATTAAAATCAATAATTTGCTGGTTATGCGGACAAGTAGGAAAATTTTTCTTTTCTCCCACAAAAGCATGGATTTTATCCGCCTCGGCACAAACCAGTTTTGCAAGTGCAAATTCCTCATCCGCAATCGATTCCATCAGATGCAGAACGACTTCTCGCAAATGCAGTTTTTTATGGAAGATCGGTGCCAAATGTTCGAATTCTTCATCATGTGTATGGTCAGACATTTTCTTTCCCCCCTCGGTAATAGTAAAAAGCTAGGCGTTAGTACTATCGCTTCAATATATTACCGATGGAGAGAAAGCGTTCAATATAGGCAGAAAAATACACGCCCAAAAACTGCCAGAACAAACCGGCCTGACCTCCTCTTTATTATCTTGCTGTATCTACTTTAAAAACAGCTACCGCCTCTTTTAACTGCTCAGCCAGATGGGAAAGTTCAGTCGCACTCGCTGCAAGCTCTTCCACAGTCGCAGACTGCTCCTGTGCAGCGGCCGCTACTTGTTGGGAAGAGGCTGCAGATTCTTCGGTAATGCTCGCTACATCCTCAATGGATCGCAGCACATCCGCTGATGTCTTCTCTAAAGACAGAAAAATCTCATGAATGGCGTGTACGCTTTTCTCGGTCCCTTCTACTTTACTCACAATCATATTAAGCGCCTTTCCTCCCTCCGCAATGATACTTACCTGACTCTCCACCGCATCAAGATTACTTTCCATCGTACGTACGGTAACCGATGTTTCTGCCTGAATATCCATAATCATATCCGTAATTTGCTTGGCTGCCTGGCTTGATTGTTCTGCCAGCTTCCGTACTTCATCTGCCACAACCGCAAAGCCTTTTCCATGTTCACCAGCACGCGCCGCTTCAATAGCCGCATTCAGAGCCAGCAAGTTCGTCTGTCCTGATATATCAGTAATCACCGTTATAATACTTCCGATTTCTTGTGAACGCCTCCCTAGCTTATGAATCGAGTCCGTTGCGAACCGCACTGTACGACTTACCGATTCCAAATTCTGAATGGCCTGGTTAATGGATTGGTCTCCTTCATAGGCCATCCGGGTAGCTTCTAGCGCCTGATCTAACGTTTGTTTTACTTGCAGGCTTCCATCCTTCGTCTGATCGATGGCATCATTCATCTTGTGCAGAACATACGTCGTCGATTCTGCCTGCTGGCTGGCTCCATCTGCCACTTCATGAATCGTTGCAGCAATCTGATTAGACGTTTCTCCCGTCTGATGAGATGATTCTGATAGTTCATGACTGCTTGAATCAAGTGTATGGGACATATTTTTCATCTTTACGATTAAGTCATGTAACTCCACTCTCATTTTTTCAAAGGAAGCCGATAATATGCCGACTTCGTCTTTGGAAGTCACATCAATCGGATTGGTGAGATCCCCTTGCGAAATTTCTTCCGCACTTCGCACAAGTCGGGAAATCGGATTCACAATTGAGCGACTCAACAAGAACGAAATCAGTAACGAAAGCAGGATGATGATGATAAAAGAAACGACTGCAATTTGAATTAAGCTTTTAATCGTTTCCCTTGCATGCGCAACTGTATCCTGTACATTTTTCAATGCTTCCGCCCGGAATTGATCCACTTGCTGATTGATCTTTTCTGCATACGCATCGAATTCACCCATTGTCTGGTTCCCTTTTGCCGGACCACCTTGAACATAGTCATTGGCCATTTTTTTGCCCATCGTATAATAATCAGCAAAAGCCTGCTTAAGCCCTTCTAAGTTCTTCTTATCTCCGGCATAAATAACCTCGACTTCCTTTACATTGTTCGTAAAACTTTTTGCGTTTTCATCCGCTTTTTCAAACCCATCATTCAGTCCGTTCAATCCACGTGTCGCACTAATATCTGTAAGAAATTGCTGTACCTGTACGACTGACAGCTTCATTTCATCCGCTTTTAGAGCAAGCGGGACTGTGCTTCGCTCCATCTCTTCGATTTCTTTCACATGACTGTTAATTCCAATCAGCACGTATGAAATCACACCAATAAACAACGCAAATATTAATAGGAATGCCGCTAGCATCCTTGCTCGTATGCTGTTTAGTCTCAAAAATAGTCTCCCCTTCTATAATTGAATCGCAATTATGCAGATGTCATCTTTCGCTATTGATTGGTCATACGACCTCGTTATACACGCTAATACATCTTGTATATCAATCGAAGAAGACAATAAAATATTCTCTTTTATCTTCTGGTATGCTTCCTGTGCCGAATTGCTAAACAAGTCAAATACCCCATCTGTATATAACACAATCTGTGTTCCTTTCTCATACGTAAGGCACCCTTTTTGTATCTTCATATCTGGAATGATCCCAATCGGACAGCACCCCTGATCCAACTCTTGAAAAACGTTTGTTTCTTTTCTCAAAAATCCACACGGACTGCCGGCATTAACATATTGAATGGTTTGATTGTGTGTATTAATGACCATGTAAAAAGCTGTGAAATACAACACAGCTTCTTCCTTAAGAAATATATGGTGAATCTGTCGATTTAACTCCTCCATGACCAGCACCGGGTCTGTCACACGCATAATCAAGCCCCGAAGCAATGCCCGAAGCGACATGCTAACAAGTGAAGCGGATACGCCATGCCCCATAACGTCAATCAGCATCACCCCATAACATCCTTCTTTGATCTCGTACCAGCAATACATATCGCCCGATAAAACATCCGATGGTTTATAATAAGCCGAGATCGCAAAGTTCTGCTCATAAATAGGCATACTTAAAACGCTTCGTTGCAGTTTTTTTGCTAGATTTAGCTCTTTCTGAAAACAAGAAATAAGCGACTCCAGTTTGTTCCGATCTTGATTCTGTTCCTGGATACGCTGTGTAAGCTTTAACGCCCAACGAATGCGGGCTAGCAGTTCGACTTTTGTAATCAAAGGAGATATACAGTCGCTAACCCCTATCGCCTGAGCTCTTTCTATCGTTTGCTGATCCACTGATTCTACCGTCACAATAATCGGAACATCCTTAAAATCAGGATGTGAGAGAATACGCTGTGATACGTCAAGAATATATGATTCTGGTAATAAGCTCTTCACAACAATTACATCTATCTTACAGAGCACATCCCTACATTCCCGTGACGCATCCAATCCTATATATGAAACCAATTGATCAGGAGAAGATAATGTAACAATATTTTGATAGCCGATCTTCCGTAATGCATCTCCTAGCATTGGACTTGTATCAATTAGAACAATCGCCATCGTATTGATATTCTCCTTATCGTTTAGTAATCATCTAACGGCAAACAGGACGATCCTTCATTCGACAGTATTTGCAAAGCTTCATCTTCGCTCTCCACGATCGAAAAAATCAAATCGAATTTTGCAATCATAAATAGTTCCCGAATAATCCCTGGTTTGACCACAATGACGATAGGACAATTTTGTTTTTTGATTTGCTTCACAACGGTAACCAGCATTCCCAACCCGGTACTATCAATCATTTTCAGGCCGTTTGCGTCAAAGATGTACCCTTCCGCAACGGTTAGCATCTGGATGATTTTTTCTTTCACTTCGTTTGTCTTCCCATAAATCAACTTGCCTGACAAGGTAATCTTTTGGTATTGATTTACAGAATGCACAGCGACTCGAATTTCATTTTGATCTTGTGTGTAATTGTCCATTATATCTCTCCTCTAAATCGCAGAGTGAATATCCCCTTATTTCCATCTGCTTCATACTGCCATTCATCGGCTATATGATGAATCATCATAAGTCCGCGACTATTTTCTTCTAACAACACATCCTCAAATGTACGGATTCTTACGCTACCCAGAATCTCATCTGGAATCCCACTTACCTCATCGCTTATCTCAATTTCTATTTCGTTATTTTGACTGGAAATACGCATACTTAACTTTTTATTATGAGAGTCCCCGTATTGTTGCCGTGTTGCCTCAATAATGTTAATAAAGACTTCATGAGCAGCAAAACAGATCCACTCTTTCTTTATACTACCAATAAAAGAAAGTGAATGTTCACAAAAATCGTCAAGAAAGTACAAGGAATTCAGATTAGCCGGACATGTAACCTGAAGTTCCACTTCTTTATTCATATTTCTAATCCCCCTACCTGTACACCCATCACCCTACTTTATCATGAAATGGAATTTTGTATGTATCATTCTACCATTTAATTAGGTCTAAATAAACATTCTTTAACAGATATAATATTACTTTTTACCTAAATAATTAAGCCGAATCATAAAAAAATCCCTACCTACACCAACTGTGCAAGCAGGGAGTCCTGACTGTATTCAATTAGGCACGTACCCATTCCAAAAATGTTTCCTCGTTAATGACCTGAATCCCTAACTCATTCGCTTTTACAAGTTTCGAGCCTGCTGCTTCACCTGCAACAACCAGGTCGGTCTTCTTACTAACGCTTCCCGCTACTTTGCCGCCACGCGTTTCGATCATCTGCTGTGCTTCTTTACGTGTGATCTGCTCAAGTGTTCCCGTCAGCACAATCGTCTTACCGGAGAATGGGGAATCTGTTGGAATGTCGTCGATACGCAGTCCCTTATAGTCCATATTAACGCCAGCTGCCTGCAAGCGCTCAATCGTCCCCGTCACTTCCGGCTTGGCAAAGTATTTGACAATGCTTCCCGCCATTTTTGTACCGATCTCATGAACACCGGTCAATTCCTCTTCCGTCGCTTCGCGCAGGCGATCCATCGTACCAAAGTGACGAGCCAGAATGCTTCCCGCCTTCTCTCCGACAAAACGGATACCAAGGCCGAACAACAGGCGCTCTAATGAGTTCTCTTTACTTTTCTCAATCGCCGCAAGCATGTTATCAACTGACTTCTCACCCATACGTTCTAGCTGAAGCAGCTTATCCCGTTCCAAATCGTACAGGTCAGCTACACTGTGAATGAGTTCGTGCTCATGCAGCTGTTTGACCACTTTCTCGCCCACCCCGTCAATGTTCATCGCATTGCGGGAGACAAAATGAATGATACCCTCGCGAATCTGTGCCGGGCACTGTGGATTGATGCAGCGCAGGGCTACTTCTTCTTCCAGACGGACAAGTTCGCTGTTGCATTCCGGACAGTGAGTGGGCATCTGATACGGCTGTTCGCTGCCGTCACGCATCTCTGTTTTAACACCGACGATCTGCGGGATAATGTCTCCTGCCTTTTTGACGATGACATGATCACCCAGCATAATCCCCTTCTCGCGAATAATGTCTTCGTTGTGCAGAGAAGCCCGCTCCACCGTTGTTCCAGCCAGGCTGACCGGGTTCAGAAGAGCGGTTGGCGTAATGGCACCTGTACGGCCTACTGTAATCTCGATGTCCCGGAGTACAGTCACCGCTTCTTCTGCCGGAAACTTATACGCAATTGCCCAGCGCGGGCTTTTGGCTGTGAAGCCAAGTTCGTCCTGATAAGCGAAGCTGTCCACTTTCACAACCATGCCATCAATGTCATACGCAAGTTCACTACGGCGATCCGTCCAGCCTTCGATAAATGAAATGACTGCTTCGATTCCGTCAAACACCCGCCGCTCCGGGTTTACTTTGAAACCAAGCTCTTCCATCAACGCAAGCGCACCGCTGTGGGAAGCAGCGGGAAGCCCCTCGTCCCCGACCATCGAATACAAGAATAGATCCAGCGAGCGTTCTGCTGCGATTTTGGGGTCAAGCTGGCGCAGGGAGCCTGCGGCGGCGTTGCGCGGATTGGCAAACAGCGCCTCTTCCCGTTCGGCCCGCTCATGATTCAACCGCTCGAATGCGCGGCGGGGCATGTACGCTTCCCCACGCACTTCGATGCTGAGCGGCTGTTTAAGCACCAGGGGTAGCGAACGGATGGTGCGTAAGTTCTGCGTAATATCTTCCCCCGTACGCCCATCCCCGCGTGTCGCTCCCTGCAAGAATCGTCCGTTCTCATAGCGTAAGGAAACAGCTAACCCGTCAATTTTTAATTCGCATACGTAGCGTATTAACTCTTCTGTACCGATCCCCTGCTGCACACGACGGTCAAACTCACGCAAATCTTGTGCGTTAAAAGCATTGCTTAAGCTAAGCATCGGAATGCGGTGCTCCACTTTATCGAAAGAGGCAAGCGGCGTCCCCCCGACGCGCTGAGTCGGAGATTCGGCTGTAACCAACTCCTGAAACTCTCCTTCAAGCCGAATCAATTCCTGCATGAGCTTATCGTATTCATAATCCGCGATGGATGGCTCATCTTTGACATAGTACAAATAATTATGCCGCTCAATCGTGGCACGCAGTTGCTCGATGCGTGCGATCGTTTCCGTTCGGTCCATGGACATTCCTCCGTTACGCTTTTTCCACCGGGGCGAATTTGGCCAGTAGCTTCTTAATTCCGACCGGATTCGGGAACGCAATGGTCAACTCCAGATCCTGTCCGCTTCCTTTCGTCGACACAATTGTGCCTTCTCCCCATTTACTGTGTTTCACTTTCTCGCCCGCTTTCCAATCTACGGACACATCAGCTCCACCCGATGAAGGTGCAGAAGCGGTGCCAGATGCACGCATCGGGACAACTCCTGTGCGCGGCGCAGACATACTGCTGTTGCCGCCATACGAGCCGCCGCGCGAAGCCGTACCCGTACTGCCATAGCGACTTGCGATACGCTGCTGCACACTTCCTTCCGCTTCTAGCAGATGCTCGGGAATTTCTTCAATGAAGCGGGACGGAGAATTCATCTTGGTCTGACCGTACAGTGTCCGCATAAGCGCCCGCGTCAGGAACAGCTCCTGCTCAGCACGGGTAATGCCCACATATGCGAGTCGGCGTTCTTCTTCCATCTCTGCTTCCTCCATCAAAGCGCGAGAGTGTGGGAAGATGCCTTCCTCCATCCCGACCAAGAATACCATCGGGAACTCCAATCCCTTCGCGCTGTGCAGCGTCATCAGGACAACCGCATTGCCTTTGTCCTCTTCTGTCTCATCCAGCTTATCAATGTCCGCGACAAGTGCAAGGTCGGTCAGAAACGCTACGAGTGTCTTGTCTTCACTCGTCCGCTCGAATTCCATCGTAACGGACAGGAACTCGTCGATATTTTCCAGACGGCTGCGCGCTTCAAGTGTTCCTTCCCGGCGCAATTCTTCCTTATATTCCGTCCGATTCAGCACTTCCTCTGCTAACTCGGTTACACTGACGTATTCCTGCATGCTTCCAAGCTCCGATACGAGGCGGGCGAATCCTGCGACAAGTCCTGTCGTACGAGCGGATAGACCAATCTGATCCACTTCCTGAATTGCCCGATACATGGAGAGACCGTGCTGCGTGGCATACGCGGCAATCTTCTCGACCGTACTTGCCCCGATGCCCCGCTTCGGCACATTAATGATGCGCGTTAAGCTCAAGTCGTCATCCGGGTTGGAGATGAGGCGTAAGTACGCCAGCATATCTTTAATCTCTTTGCGATCATAGAACTTCGTGCCGCCGACGATGTTATATGGAATGTTCGATTTAACGAACACTTCCTCCACAACCCGCGACTGGGCATTCGTGCGGTATAAAACCGCCATATCACGGTACTGGCGACCGTTCTCGATCGCCTTTTGAATCTGACCGACGATGTAATACGCTTCTGTATGCTCACTGTCTGCAGTGTAATAGCGAATATTTAAACCTTCGTCGTTATCAGTCCACAGATTTTTCGCTTTGCGGCCCACATTGTTCTTGATGACATGATTGGCTGCTTCGAGAATTTTTTTGGTAGAACGGTAGTTCTGCTCCAGCAGAATGACCCGGGCGTTCGGGTAGTCTTTTTCGAAATTCAAGATATTCGTAATGTCCGCCCCGCGCCAGCGATAAATGGACTGATCCGAGTCTCCGACGACGCAGATATTTTTCGAGGCAGATGCCAGCATTTTGACCAGCATATACTGGGCACGGTTCGTATCTTGATACTCATCGACATGAATATGGCGGAATTTTTTCTGATAGAACTCCAGCACTTCCGGTTCGGCTTTGAACAGCTCAATTGTTTTCATGATCAAGTCATCAAAGTCAAGTGAGTTATTGTTTTTCAGCTTTTTCTGGTACTGCGTGTATACTTTATAAGCGACCTGCTCGACCGGACCAACGATCATATCGGCGCACTGTTCCGCTGTTTTCAGCTCATTTTTGGCACTGCTGATCATGCCAAGCACGGCACGTGGATCGTATTTTTTCGGATCGATGTTTAAGTCTTTCTCACACTGCTTTACGACCGACAACTGATCACTCGAATCAAGAATGGTGAAATTCCGATTATATCCCAGACGATCAATGTCGCGGCGCAAAATACGTACACACATCGAGTGGAACGTGGAAATCCAGATGTCTTCTGCGTCCGGGCCGACGATGGACGAGATCCGATCTTTCATTTCACGCGCAGCCTTATTCGTGAAGGTAATAGCCAGAATGCTCCACGGCACGACATTTTTTTCTTTCAATAAATACGCAATCCGCTGCGTCAGCACACGGGTCTTCCCGCTTCCCGCTCCGGCGAGCAGAAGCAGTGGGCCATCTGTTGCGAGCACCGCTTCCCGCTGCTGTGGATTCAAGCCCGCGAGCGGATCATTTTCCTGTATAAACAAGGCCAAAAACCCCTTTCACTCTCCATCAGTATCCTTTGATTATATCATTTTTGGCGCTTTACAGCTTCTACTGTTGCGAGCGCATGTTCGATATTTTCATATACAGCATTGCCAACGACCACAGTATCTGCCCACTGTGCCATCTCCTGTGCCTGCTCTGGCGTCCGAATGCCACCACCGTAAAAAATCTGGCTGTTCTGCACGACTTTGCGGGCTGCCTTCACCATATCCGGATTGCCGTATGTACCGCTGTATTCGATGTAGAGCACAGGGAGGCGGAGCATCTGATCTGCCAGACGGGCATACGCCTTCATCGTATCCTCATCAATCTCCGTACGACTTTCTGTCAGCTGTGCCACCGTAGAGTCTGGATTGCAGACGACGTAGCCTTCTACCGCTACTTCCTCCCATTTAATAAAAGGTCCGTGCTCTTTTAGCCCTTCGACATGTGCACCCAGAATTAAGTCCGGATTTTGGGCATTGAGCACAAGCGGCACAAAATAAAAATCAAAACCTGGCACGATCCCCTCCATATTGGACACTTCCAATGCGCACGGCAGAGCATAGCGTCGAATACGACTTAACAGGTCAATTGTATTGTCGAACGTTACATTCGTCGTGCCCCCGACGATAATCGCATCTGTTCCAGACTCGCATACTAACTCCAGCGCGTCATCGCTGATCTCCTTGTCCGGATCTAATTTAAATACATGCTTCCAGGTGTGCATTTCCACGTTTGATGTCCTCCTCGTTCTTATCTGCCCTTCATTATACCGAAACTTGGGGGCAGTAAAAAACCTCCCGTACTAACGGGAGGCTTTCGCTCATTACACAGTTACTTTTTTGGATTCATCCGTTCCAGTGCGGCAAAGTAGCCGCCATTTCCATAATTCAGGCAGCGTTTCACGCGCGAAATCGTCGCCGTGCTCGCCCCGGTCTCTTCTTCAATCTGGCTGTACGTCTGTTTCTCGCGCAGCATGCGTGCGACTTCCAGACGTTGTGCCATTGATTTCATCTCATTAACGGTACACAAATCGTCAAAAAACAGGTAGCAGTCTTCCATCGTATCCAGTGCGAGAATCGCTTCAAACAACTGCTCCAGTTCTCGTCCCCTGATTTTATCCAATTGCACGGGTGACCCCTCCGTTCCCTTGCCATTTCACGCTTTAGCCAGGCAATACTTTACACAAGTTATGAGGTAAAGCCGCCGTTATTTCTATAATAAGAAATTCCCTGCTCTTTGACAAGGAAAACGTTTTCCGCAAACCATGCTTACTTATAAGTAAGATGAGCTTTTAGGGACGGAGTGTCCGGTACAACGTTCACCCAGGTTGTACCCGGATACAACTTCACTTCTACACCGTTCTGATAGGCACGGATCGCCCCATCATTCCGGCGTTCCCAGGTAACTGAGAGGGCTTTGCCGTGCTGGAACATATAGCCCTGCCCCGGTCCTGTTGTATCGATCTCAAGCCGCCCCTCTTGATCGAGTGTCCGATGATGAGCGGCGATCACAAGCACATTGGTCACCGTCAGTTGTTTTCCGGTTTCTTTATCCATATGTGGCTTGCCTGCGGTCAGACGCTTATATTGCTTCGTCGCAGCATCATATTCATATCCGGCAGTATTGCGCTTCGAATACATGACATGAATGGATGTCGCTGTCTCTCCACCCATCGGCTCATCCGGTGCTTTAAAAGAAAAGGTCGGAGTCGCTCCTCCAAGATTGTACCCTTTTGCTTCTGCCCCGGTCCGCAGCCTGACGATGCTTGTATACAGATTGTGCGGCGCGCGGCGGGATTTGTCACGCCAGTACGCTTTGCTGTAGGCATAAATCTCGTCTAAGTCGGCATATTGCCCATTTTTGAGCATAGAGAGGGCTGCAACACTGCCGCCTGCATGTGACATGATTGCATCGAATCCTTGACCAAGCTCGACATTATATGGGCGAATGCTGCGCACTGGACCGACTATTTTCGGAGAATGACTCTGATAGAACGCCATGAAGCGAGTAATCAGTCCTTCTTCTAGCATTTCATACACCATATCTGCCTGATCCAGCCCGGATTGTGGTCGTGCCTTGCTGTAATTGTTGATCATGACCATCACAACCCGATCCTTTAATTCGTGATCAGCAGGCAGGCCTGTCAAGGGAGCTATATAGCTGGCACTGCTCTGCCCAGACACTGGCTTGGCCGGCTGTTCTGTAGACTGTGCGGGAGAAGGAGCACCTTGCTCTGTTATGTTGCCGCAGCCCGCTGCTGTTAGAGCAAGCACAGTCGTCAGGCCAAGTGAAAGAAAGCGATACCGTGCCATTTGCCCACGTCCTTTCTTATTCATATCGGAGCGCCTTAATCGAATGTCATTTTGCCGCCTTTCCTTCCAGACTTGACATACTTTTTGTTTCGCATACTCTCTTGCTTCTCTCTCACGCATTTAGGTTCCTTCTATAATATAGCCTCAATCTCTCCCTCGATCGCTTCCGGGGCTGTTGTCGGTGCATAGCGCTTGATTACCTCTCCATTCCGATCAACAAGAAACTTCGTGAAATTCCACTTCACGGCCTCTGACAAAATGCCCGGTGCCTGTTTGGTCAAATAGACAAACAGTGGGTGCGCGTTTGCTCCCTTCACATCGATCTTGGCAAACATCGGGAAGGTCACACCGTAATTCAACTCACAGAACTGTTGAATGTCCGCCTCTGTTCCCGGCTCCTGCTTCATGAACTGGTTGCACGGAAATCCAAGCACTTCGAAGTTTTGCTTGTGGTATTTCTCATACAACGCCTGCAATCCTTTATACTGCGGAGTAAACCCACATTTGCTCGCTGTATTTACAATGAGTAAAGCGTTTCCTTTATAGTCGGCAAGTGACTTCTCTTCTCCGGTAATCGTTTTGGCTGAAAAATCATAGATACTCATATAAATTCCTCCTTACTATTAGTTGTATAATACAACTAAAGACATGTATATAAAAGGAGACTCCCCTATGCCTTCTTCCATATCCGCTTCCGTACAGAAGACGATTCCGCAGTCGAAGAATCAGGCTCGCATGCTCTGGTTACTCGTTTCCTTTGCATATCTGCTTATTGTCAGTCAGCGGACAGCCCCTGGCATCATTAGCGATCAACTTCTGTCCGAATTCCATGTATCGGCTTCTGTATTAGGTCTCATGAGTACGTTTCAATTTGTCATGTATGCAGGTCTGCAAATTCCAATCGGGCTGTGGGCAGCGCGTCTCGGCCCGGCCCGTCTGCTGCTTGTAGGTATCCTAGCAAGTGGTCTCGGAACAATTCTATACAGTACAGCAGACAGTCTGCCACTTTTATTTGCCACCCGCGCATTGATCGGGTTTGGCGATGCTTTCATCTGGGTGAATTGTGTACTGATTCTCGGAAAAGCGTTTGAGCCTCGTTCATTCTCGACAATGATTGGCATGACGGGAGCGATGGGCAGCCTTGGCAATATGCTGACGACCATGCCACTTGCCTGGTGGGTCACCGCTTCTGGCTGGCGACTGCCGTTCACCTGTATGGGCATCATCCTGCTTGTGCATGCGCTAATCATGTATCGGGGATTCAGCCGCCGGGATATGCTGTTTCCTGCTGATGCTGCGAACTTGCATCCAGCAGTCACACTGCGAGAATTCGCCACCCTAATCCGGAAGCGGACTGTGTGGGGACCCTTTCTGTGCCACTTCGGAATCATAGGTACATATGTTGGATTTACCAGTGTATGGGCCATTCCATATTTGCTTGATATGTATGGAATCAGTCGCGCAGAAGCCGCCTCTATTCTTGGCCTAGCACTCATCAGCGCAGTCGCAGGTGGTCCATTGTCCGGTTGGATGGCCGCCCGAGCTGGCAATTGCCGGACACCTTATATATGGCTACAAGTACTAAACGTTACCGTATGGAGTGTGTTCCTTCTCACCAAAGCGCACCCGCCGCTTGCACTTGTATATGTCCTGTTTATTGCGCTTGGTTTTGGAATCGGCATCAGCACCCTTACGTTCGCCTCGATTCGAGAGAGTTTCCCTGTAGCGCAGGTCGGTGCACTAACCGGGCTCGCCAATACAGGTGGATTTTTCAGTGCTGTATTGCTTCCCCCTATTATGGGACTTGTTTTTGACCACCTGGGACTTCACAGTCAACAAGCATATGCCGTAGCCTTTATTATTCCAGTCCTGTTTGCTTCTATCGGCATTGCAGGAGGCCTTATGTTATCTAAGCCCAAACATGTGTAAGATAACAAAATCGCCAGTATAATCGCTGGCGATTTTCCCTCATGCTCCCATATATGGATCTATTCCATCACCTAACTGGCTTCCCCCTTCGTGCCGATACAAAAGCACCAAGCAGGCAAATCACAGCGGCAGCCCCGAATACACTGTGGAGTGCCGCGATAAAGGTAGCGCTATACGCCTCCCCTTGTATCGTAAAACGCTCACCGCTGCCTGCTAGACGCTGAAACTGAAAGGAAAATAACGAAACAGAAAAAGTCGTCCCGAGCACCATCCCCAGATTCCGTACCAGCGCATTCAATCCCCCTGCCCTACCTAATTGGATAGGTGGTACAGCCCCAAGTACGCTCGCATTATTCGGTGACTGAAACATCCCCGTTCCAAGCCCGAACAAAGCCAGATGTAGCGCGATTTGCCACGGTAATTCCTTTACCCCTAGCGTAGTTAGCATGGCAAATGACACCGCATTTAACAAAAGCCCACCTGTTGTAAGGAAAAACGGGCCTATCCGATCAGACAGCCAGCCTGAGAGTGGCGCAACGAGTGCCATAACCAACGGGTTTGCCATCATCACATATCCAACAATATGCGGAGAATAACCCAGCACATTTTGCATATAAAAAGGCATCATGACTGTAATACAAAACAAGGAAATAAACGATAACAATGCCGCCAGACTTCCCACCCGAAACGTCCGAATTCGATATAAAGAAAAATCAAGCATAGGAAACGAAATTGAAGTTTCTCGTTTATAAAATCCAATAAGAAGGCCAATCGCTCCCACAAGTCCGGCAATTGTCCAAATAGAGCCCCATCCCCATACTTGCACATTTGATAACACATAAAGAAACGCTACAATCCCAACCATATACAACAGTGACCCCGTATAATCAAAAGGCTCGCTTACTTGTTCCAACTTCTCTTTCGGCAAGATCCATATCCCTGCCAAGAAAGCCAGCAACCCAATGGGAACATTCACCCAGAAAATTGATTCCCATCCAAACGAACTCACAAGCATCCCACCGACGGCAGGACCGGTTAAAGAACCCAAAGAAACAACGGTTCCTGTAATCCCAAGCGACCTCCCTCTCTCTGCTTTTGAAAAAGTGGAAGCTACAATGGCCTGACTATTCCCCATCAACAACGCTGCGCCCGCTGCTTGTACAATCCGTCCGACAATTAACATCCAGATTGAGCCCGATAACCCGCAAAAAATCGATCCTCCAACAAAAGTAAGAAACCCTGCTTGATAAAGCCGACCTCGTCCTAGAGAATCGGATAACTTCCCAACGATCGGCAGAAGTGCCGCAATCGTAAGCAAATAAGCTGTAATGACCCATTGGACAAGATTCAGGGGAACTGCAAGTGCGTGTGAAATACTCGGCAGCGCCACATTTGTAATGCTTCCGTCAAGCGTCGCCATAAAGGTGCCGAGCGAAACGTTAGCTAGAATCAACCATTTCCTATACTCTTTTTTCTTAGCAGCTACAGTGCTCATGATGCCTCCGTGTCATCGTTCTCGTGAACTCCTTAGCATATGTTTTCCGCGTTGTGTCCCTATTAGTCATTATTTTGGTTATTACAGGAACAAACAACAACTGGGATAAGCAGGAGCGAAAGAATAACTCCTGCAAACTTCCTTGCTTTTCCCTCCCACCACATACCACCCATCTTATTTTCTATACCATCCACTCTAGCAAAATTCCTGCTTGCACCAATCCACCGCCAAAACCATACAGCAAAACACGATCGCCTGCTTTCACTTTTCCTTCCACTATTCCTTTATTCAGCGCGAGTGGAATGGATGCTGCTGACGTATTGCCGAAATGCTCTAGGCTCCATAACGTTTTCTCTAGCGGAAATCCACTACGTTCACAAATTGACTCAATCATCCGCAAATTCGCACTATGCGGTACAAACCAATCCACTGCCTCAAGCACGGACCCACTCTTCTCCATAACTTTCTCCATCCCGCAAGGCACGGTCGTAACCGCCCATTTATACACTTCTCTGCCGTTTTGAACAATATAACCACTGTTTTGTAATTCCTGTCCGTTCATTTGATTCGAAAGTCCAGTACGATATAAATGAATTCCCCCTTCCCCTTTAGCCGTCATGTGGACAGATAAGAAGCTCCCTCGCTCTTCTATATACTCGACAAGCATCGCTCCTGCTCCATCTCCAAACAAGATACATGTTGTACGATCATTGAAGTCTGTTATTTTCGACAACGTTTCCGCCCCAATAACCAACACTTTTTTATTCATACCTGATGTGATGGCACTGTTCGCCATCTGCAAAGCATACACAAACCCGGCACAAGCCGCATTCATATCCAGTGCACCTGCATCTTCAATTCCTAATCGTGCTTGCACCTGACTCGCTACACTCGGAAATGCGTAATCAGGCGTGCTAGTTGCAACAAGAATGAGATCGACATCGTCTACTGTCTTGTCATACCTTTTCATTAAATCCTGCACCGCCGCCACACATAAATCCGTTGTGAATTCCCCTTCAGCTGCAATTCGCCGTTCTCGAATCCCGGTCCGACTAAAAATCCACTCATCACTTGTATCCACCATTTCTTCCAGGTCAAAATTGCTTAACACACGTTCTGGTGCATACGTGCCAATCGCTGTAATTTTCGCTTTTGATAAAAAAGAGTTTCCCATATCGTCCCTCCTGTTTCATTTTACAATTATTATATCACCAGATATTATGACCAGATACTAATTTTTATGAACATCCATATCCCGACAATAAAAAAGTCTCCTGTTCACATAGTAGAACAGGAGACTTTCGCTATCCCTATTTTAGTGGCCACCTAAATACGCCATCTTAATCTGATCGCTCGCATTTAACTCTTCCGCTGTACCAGACAGCACAACCCGTCCCGTCTCGATTACGTATGCCCGATCAGCAATTGACAATGCCATATTAGCATTCTGTTCTACCAGCAGAACGGTAGTGCCCGCCTGATTAATCTCTTCGATAATGCGGAATATCGTCTTCACCAGTAACGGAGCAAGACCCATAGATGGCTCATCGAGCAACAGCAGTTTCGGGCGTGCCATCAGCGCACGACCCATCGCAAGCATTTGCTGCTCTCCACCTGACAATGTACCGGACAACTGCTTTTTCCGTTCGAGTAAGCGTGGGAACAACTCGTACACTTTCGCGAAATCCTGCCGGATACCGTCTTTGTCCTTGCGCAAGAATGCACCAAGTTCCAGATTCTCTTCCACCGTCATGTTTGCAAACACACGGCGACCTTCTGGAACATGAGAGATTCCTTCTTTCACAATCGCCTGAGCTGCCCGGCCTGAGATTGATGTACCTTCATATACAATATCGCCCTGCTTTGGCTTCAAGAGACCGGAGATTGCTTTGAGCAGCGTGCTTTTGCCTGCACCATTTGCCCCAATCAACGTCACAATCTCACCCTGGTTAATCTCAAGCGATACACCATGAAGCGCCTGGATGTTGCCGTAGAATACATCGATGCCGTTTACTTTTAACATATCAGGAAACCTCCTCGCCGAGATACGCTTCGATTACCTTTGGATTGTTCCGCACTTCTTCCGGCGTACCCTGGGCAATCAACTGACCGTGATCAAGCACATAGATGCGTTCACACACACCCATTACAAGCGGCATATCATGCTCGATTAATAGAATTGTGAGATTGAACTCTTTGCGGATAAACGCAATCAGCTCCATGAGCTGTTTCGTCTCCTGCGGGTTCATCCCGGCTGCCGGCTCATCAAGCAACAGAATTTTTGGATTAGCGGCTAACGCACGCGCAATCTCTAAACGACGCTGCTGACCGTACGGCAGATTTTTCGCCTGCTCATCTTTTAGGCGATCCAGATCAAAAATCTTCAAGAAACTGATCGCCTTCTCTTCCATTTCCTTCTCACCGGAAAAGTGTGCGGGCAGGCGCAAAATGGAACTGAACATGGAATGCTTGGATTGGGAATGATACGCAACTTTTACGTTATCTAATACAGACAGTTCACCAAACAGACGAATGTTCTGGAATGTTCGGCTGATGCCTTTGCGTGTAATCTGGTAGGGCGCATTTCCGTTCAGCTTCTCTCCATTTAGAGAGATCACCCCTTCTGTTGGCACGTATACACCTGTCAACAAGTTAAAAAATGTAGTTTTTCCGGCACCATTCGGACCGATAAGGCCCACAAGTTCTCCCTGGTTTAAATAGGCGTTAACGCTGGATACAGCTTTTAAGCCGCCGAACTGGATGCCGACGCCATCAACGTTAAGCAGCGGTGTGTTTGTTGCCATTCGGCTTCCCTCCTACTGTCGCGCGCTTTTTGAATAGCTGCGTCAATTCTTTCGTACCGAGTAAGCCCTGTGGACGATAAATCATCATAATAATGAGCACAAGGCTGTAAATAATCATCCGTGTCTCCGGGTAATCCTGCAGGAGCGTTGAGACAATCGTCAACAACACGGCGGCAATGACCGCACCAGACATACTGCCGAGCCCGCCAAGTACAACAAAAATCAAAATATCAAACGACTTCAAAAAACCGAAGGTAGACGGCTGAATGATGTAGAAGTTATGTGCATACAACCCGCCTGCGATACCCGCGAAGAACGCACCAATCGCAAATGCCGCTACCTTATAATAGGTCGTATTAATTCCCATCGCATCCGCTGCGATCTCATTCTCGCGAATCGAGATACATGCACGTCCATGTGTGGAATTCGTAAAGTTCACAATGACGACGAGCGTAATAATCAGGCATGCGGTCGCTGTCGTCCAGTCCGTCATGCTGTTGACCATCATGCCACTCGCACCGCCAACATAATCAATGTTCAACATGACGATCCGCACAATCTCACCAAAACCAAGCGTGGCAATCGCCAGGTAGTCACCGCGCAGACGCAAGCTTGGAATTCCGATGATCAATCCGGCAATCGCTGCGGCAATCCCGCCAATCGGAAGGGCTGCTATGAACGGAACGTTAAAGTTCATGGTCGCAATCGCTGACGCATACGCCCCAACCGCAAGAAAACCAGCATGTCCAATCGAGAATTGGCCCGTAATGCCAATGATCAAATGCAGACTTACTGCCAGAATGATATTAATCACAATCGTGATCAGCATATTCTGATAAAAATCATTGAGCGCTCCACTCATAATCAAAAACTGGATCACTGCGTACAGGGCGAGCGCACCAACTATAGAAAGCCAAAAGCCCTTTGTCTGCTTCATCGTTGTATTTCGCCTCCCTATACTTTCTCTCTCATGTTTTTACCGAACAGGCCCGACGGTCTAAAGATGAGGATCAGGATCAGCACAACGAATGCTACGCCATCCCGCCAGAGCGAGTAGCCAAGTGCACTAACCATCGCTTCAATCACGCCAAGCAACAGCCCCCCAACCATCGCACCCGGGATAATACCAATCCCGCCAAGAACAGCTGCAACGAATGCTTTTAGACCGGGGATAATCCCCATCAGCGGCTCAATTTTTATATAATAAATCCCAAAGATAACACCTGCTGCCCCGGCAAGCGCTGAACCGATCGCAAAGGTCGCAGAGATCGTATTGTCAACATTAATCCCCATCAAACGAGCTGCTTCTGTATCATACGATACCGCCCGCATCGCTTTTCCAATTTTCGTTTTGTGAACGATAAATTGAAGCAGAATCATTAGCCCAAGCGATACACCAAGAATCAATAACGACTGGCTGTTGATTGTAGCTCCGAGAAACTTGAATTCAGTGGACGGAAGCACCGTGCTCGGATACGCTTCTGGTTGAGCTCCTCGCACATAGATCGTTCCATATTCGATCAGCAATGATACACCAATTGCGGTAATAAGGGCCGCAATACGCGTCGCATTCCGAAGTGGCTTATACGCGATACGTTCAATCGTAACACCAAATATCGCACATGCTGTCATCGAGATCAGCAATGCCGGGAAAAAACTAATTTTCAGCACGGTAATGGCGTAGAAGCCAATAAACGCACCAATCATGAATATATCACCGTGAGCAAAGTTAATAAGTTTAATAATGCCGTATACCATCGTGTAGCCAAGCGCGATCAGCGCATAAATACTGCCGAGCGATATACCGTTCACAAGCTGCTGAATAAATTCCATATGGCCACTCCCTTTGACAAACACTTTACTACTATAACGCGATAATGTCCCTTATAAAGATGGAATGGCGGGACAGATGTCCCACCATTCATCTTGCCTATGTTGTTACATGATCTATTACGGATTTACTTTCATTTTGAAGGTTTGCTTGCCGTCTTTGTACTCAAGGATGGCTGCAGATTTAATCGGATTGTGTTGTGCATCAATTGTGATTTTGCCAGATACGAGTTCAAGATCTTTCGTGCTTGCAAGCGCTTCCTTAATCTTCACTGGATCTACATCGCCCGCACGCTTAATGGCATCAGCGAGAAGGTATCCAGTGTCATAGCCAAGCGCTGCGAAGCCATCTGGAGCTTTGTCTTTGTATTTCGCTTTAAATGCACTGACGAATTTTTGTACTTTCGGGTCTTTATCTTCTACAGAGTAGTGATTCGTGATGTATGTATTGTTCAGTGCTTTCGCACCAGCAATCTCAATGAGCTTCGGAGAATCCCAACCATCGCCACCCATGAATGGAACATTCAAACCAATCTCACGTGCCTGCTTCACAATAAGACCTACTTCTTCATAATAGCCCGGCAAAAATACGAAATCTGGATTCGCTGCCTTAATGCGTGTCAGCGTCGCACGGAAATCGGTATCACCTTTTACGTAAGCTTCTTTCGCTGCTACTTTTCCGCCGTTTTTGGTGTATGACTCTTCAAACGCTTTTGCCAATCCTTTCGAATAATCGCTTGATGTTTCAGTAAAGATTGCCGCGTTTTTTGACTTTAATTCCTTAGATGCAAAGTTGGCTGCTACCGTACCTTGGAACGGATCGATGAAGCATGTACGGAATACGAAGTCATTTACTTTACCAGCTTTGGATGTAATATCCGGGTTTGTTCCAGTTGGTGTTATGAGCGGAATTTTATTTTTCTCCGCGATTTGCACTTGAGACAGTGTACTTGTACTTGTAGCTGCACCAACAAGTGTGACAACTTTATTCTGACTAATCAGCTTGAGTGCGCCAGCTGTTGCTTCTGCCGGGTCAGACTTGTTGTCCACTTTTACAACTTCAAATTTCTTGCCGTTAACGCCTTCTTTGTTGATTTCTTCAAGTGCAAGTTCAAGCCCTTCGCTCAGTGACTGCCCATATGACGCTACGCCGCCAGAAAGTTCAAGATTTTCCCCAATCTTGATCGTATCGCCACTGCCGCCTGCCGGTTTTTTGTCTGCGCCAGCTCCCGTCTCCTTCGCTCCGCCACCGCAACCTGCTACTACGCCTGCTGAAAGCATGAGTGACATCGCAATCCCAAGTGCTTTTCGTTTGTCCATAATCTGACCCCCTAAAAAATTTGTAAAAATCATTGTGTGATGAAATAGTTTGTTTTGCTGTTAAACCTTTGTTCTATTAGTTCTATGCACAATTGTGTTACCAGCAAAACTATTAAAAATACATATATTATTCTGAAAACATTCTACAATATTATTCTGAATTCGTCTAGAGTAATACTATTTTTATTTATAAAAAAACATATTTTAGTATTGTAAAGCATTACAATGGTAAATCATCACATGATGTAATTATCTAAATGTTTATGTAATATTTCCCTCCATATATCAAGCATATTACCGTCCATTTGCTGCATCATAAAAACAAAGGAGGGAGTCGACATGAAGAAAAATATAGGTACCCTTGATGCACTTATTCGGATCACCATCGGAACAGCTGGACTCGCATACAGTACAGCTAAAATCATTCGACATCCACACCGAACAGCTCCCCTGCTTCTCGCAATGATTTTTGGAATGAAGGTCGCAGAAGGCATTACTCGCTATTGTCCGCTTATGGATATGATGGGCAAAAATACAGACATGGATGAAACAGACTCGTACAGCCCTCGAAAATATACGCGGCGGATGCGCTAAGGAGAGAAGATTCATGGATCGATTATCATGGGAAGTGTTCAGTGACAATGCGTATGTGATTATAGCTGTTGTCGCTTCTGTTGCGGTTGTTGTATATGCCTGGTCAAAATTCAACAGTAAAGCAAGAAGCCGCTACAAGTCGTAGCGGCTTCTTCGTATATTGTGTAGTTATGAACGGCTCTCTGCGCGGCGCAGCGCTTTTGCTGCAATATCAGTACGATAGTGCGCACCTTCAAAGGAGATGCCTTTAATTGTTTCATATGCTTTGCGTTTCGCTTCATGCAAGTCAGACCCGAGCGCGGTTATCCCAAGCACACGGCCACCGTTTGTCACGATCTGACCGTCTTTTTCTGCTGTTCCTGCATGGAATACGATAACGTCTTTTGTCGGTTCCGGCAGTCCTGTAATTACACGTCCTTTTGGATACGGACCAGGGTAGCCTTCTGATGCCATGATGACACACACCGCTGCATCATCTTTCCATTTTACCTCTTCCATCTCTGCGAGACGTCCTTCTGCGACAGCGAGGAAAATCTCCGCCAGATCACTAGCAAGACGAGGCAAAACGACCTGGGTTTCCGGGTCTCCAAAGCGTGCATTATACTCAATGACCTTCGGACCTTGCTCGGTCATCATCAGGCCAGTGTACAGAATGCCCCGGAACGAAATTCCTTCCTGCACCATTGCTTTAGCAGTCGGAAGAACAATCGTATCAATCGCCTGCTGCACGATTGCTGCGTCCATATGCGGTACAGGAGAATATGTACCCATCCCGCCTGTGTTTGGTCCTTTATCATCGTCAAATGCCGGCTTATGGTCTTGTGATGGTACCATCGGAATCACGGTCTCACCATCTACAAACGCAAGAATGGTCATCTCTTCTCCGGTCAAATATTCTTCGACTACAACACGCGCACCCGCACCAGCGAATGTATCTTCGACCATCATCGAGTGAAGTGCATCCTCTGCTTCTTCCAGTGTCATCGCCACGACGACACCTTTGCCTGCTGCAAGCCCGTCCGCTTTAATAACGATCGGTGCTCCCTGTTCCCGTACGTAAGCACGTGCCTGTTCATAGTCCGTAAATGACTGGTAGCCACCTGTCGGAATCCCGTATTTCAACATTAAGTCTTTGGCGAATTTTTTACTACCTTCCATCATCGCTGCCAGACGATTCGGACCAAATACTTTCAATCCAGCTTCTTCGAACGCATCCACGATGCCCGCAAGTAGTGGATCTTCTGGACCGATAACTGTCAACTCGATTTCTTCTTGTTTGGCAAACGCAATGAGTGCCGCAAAATCATTCACGCCAATCGGTGCACACTCTGCCATCTGTGCAATACCTGCGTTACCCGGCGCACAATACACTTTCTCTACGCTCGGGCTTTGCTGAAGCTTCCAGACAAGCGCATGCTCCCGGCCGCCGCTTCCTACAACGAGTACCTTCATATACAGGCTTCCTCCCTGGAATTAGTGTTTAAAATGACGTACTTTCGTGAATACCATCGCAATGCCGTGTTCGTTCGCTGCTTTGATCGAGTCTTCATCACGAATCGAGCCACCCGGCTGAATAATCGCTGTGATGCCGGCTTTTGCTGCTTCTTCGAGTGTATCTGGCATCGGGAAGAATGCATCAGACGCCAGGATGCTGCCTTTTGCCTTCTCGCCTGCTTGCTCAATGGCAATACGTGCCGAGCCAACACGATTCATCTGGCCTGCGCCAACCCCAACTGTCGAGCTGTCTTTTACGAGCACGATTGCATTTGATTTAACATGCTTAACAACATTCCAGCCAAACAGCATTTGTTCAACTTCTGCGTCAGTCGGTTTGCGGTCTGTTACAACTTCGAGGTCCGCTGCTGTGATACGTTTTGTATCTTCAGTTTGAATGAGAACGCCACCTTCTACGCTTGCCAGCTTCCAGTCGCCTTTTTCTTTGCGCACAACTTCACCCAGTTCAAGCAGACGCAAGTTTTTCTTTTCTTTCAATATTTCAAGCGCTTCATCAGTAAACGATGGAGCCATAATAATCTCAAGGAAGATTTCTTTCAGTTCCAGAGCTGTTTGTTTATCGATCGGACGATTAGCTGCAATGATGCCGCCAAAGATCGAAACCGGATCGGATTCATATGCTTTGCGGAATGCAGCATAGATCGTTTCACCGATGCCCACGCCGCACGGGTTTGTATGTTTCACAGCTACAACGGCTGGCTGATCGAATTCTTTTACGATATTCAGTGCCGCATTGCCATCGTTAATGTTGTTATAAGAAAGCTCTTTACCATGTAGCTGTTTCGCTGTCGCGATGTTGCCTGTACCAGCAAGCGGCTCACGGTAGAATGCAGCTGCCTGATGCGGATTTTCGCCGTAGCGGAGGTCTTGTACTTTTTCAAATGTAACCGTGTATGTTTCCGCCATCTCTTCGCCCACTTGAGCCGTAAGATATTGAGAGATAAGTGCATCGTATGCAGCTGTATGACGGAATACTTTAGCCGCAAGCTTGCGTTTTGTCTCATCGGACAGTGCGCCGCCTTCTTTCAGTTCAGCTACGACTTTGCCATAATCCGCCGCATCGACAACTACGCCGACAAACTTGTGGTTTTTCGCTGCGGAACGAAGCATTGTCGGGCCACCGATGTCAATGTTTTCGATTGCTTCGGCAAATTCTACATCCGGCTTGCTGATCGTTTCTTTGAATGGATACAGATTTACAACAACGAGATCGATCGGCGTAATGTTGTGCTCGCCAATTTGCTGCATGTGCTTCTCATCGTCACGCACTGCAAGCAAACCACCATGGATATGCGGATCGAGTGTTTTCAGACGACCATCAAGAATTTCCGGGAATCCCGTTACTTCGGAGATACCGATTACGTCTACGCCTTCTTTTTGCAGCATGGTTGCTGTGCCGCCTGTAGAGATGATTTCTACGCCAAGCTTGGACAATTCTTTTGCGAATTCTACAATTCCTGTTTTATCCGATACGCTGATTAATGCGCGTTTTACGCTCACTCTCGTTCACTCCTCGTTATCATTAAAAAATTAGGCGATAATTTCAACCCGACGTCCGTCCAGCTGCACTCGATTGTTGACAAGCAACTGCACCACTTCTGGCAAAAGCAGATGCTCTTCTGCATGAATGCGTGCCGCCAACGTTTCTTCTGTATCCCCCTGCTGTACCTCTACCGTCCGCTGGGCAATAATCGGCCCGGTGTCCATTCCTTCATCGACGAAATGAACCGTAATCCCGGTCACTTTAACCCCATAACGGAACGCCTGTCCAATTGCATCCTTGCCTGAAAAAGACGGCAGAAGGGACGGATGCAGATTAATCATCCGTCCGCCGTATGCCCGAAGCAACGTCTCGCCAATCAAGCGCATGTAGCCAGCAAGAATGATACGCTCTACACCCGCTTCTTCAAGACGACGCAAAATTTCTGTTTCAAATGCAACCTTATCGGGATATTCCTTCGCCTGAAAGACGAAGGTTGGAATGCCATACTGTGCTGCACGTTCGAGCACATATGCCCCCGGTTTATCGCAAACAAGCAGGACAATGTCCGCACCTGTGATCGTTCCATTCTCAATCGCTTCCATAATGGCTCCAAAGTTAGAGCCACTACCGGATGCAAATACTGCAAGCTTCATTACCAGCTCACCCCGCCAAACTGAACGTCCTGATTGCCAGAAATAATACGGCCAATTTGGAAAGCTTGCTCACCTGCTTCTGCCAATACACGCATCGCTTCAGCAGCGTCTTCCTCTTTCACAACGGCAATCATGCCGATGCCCATGTTAAAGGTACGGAACATATCTGGCTTCGATACGCTACCTTTTTGCTCGATCAAATCAAAGATAGGCAGAATCGGCCATGAACCGTAGGCAATCTCTGCTGACGTTCCTTCTGGAAGCACGCGCGGAATGTTGTCATAAAAACCGCCGCCAGTAATGTGAACAAATCCTTTTACGTCTACGCTGTCCATCAAAGACAGGCAAGACTTCACATACAGTCGTGTTGGAGTCAGCAATGTATCCCCTAGCTTACCACCGAGTTCTGCGACTTCATCCTGCAGAGAAATCCCTGCTTTTTCAAGCAGCACGTTGCGCACAAGCGAGAACCCGTTGCTATGCACACCGCTTGATGCCATGCCAATGATTACATCGCCTGGTGCAATACGTTTACCGTCAATAATCCGATCTGCATCAACGACACCCACACTAAAGCCTGCAATGTCATACTCGGATTCTTCATACATTCCTGGCATCTCAGCAGTTTCACCACCAATGAGTGCACAGCCAGACTGTTCACAACCATCCGCGATGCCTTTTACAATCGCTTCAATTCGCTCTGGCACAACTTTGCCGCATGCGAGGTAATCGAGGAAAAACAGCGGCTCGGCTCCTTGTACCACAATGTCATTCACGCACATTGCCACCGCATCGATGCCGATCGTATCATGTCGATCCATACCGAACGCAATTTTTAGCTTTGTGCCTACACCGTCTGTTCCAGAGACGAGAACCGGCTTCTTGTATTTGGCTGTATCGAGGCCAAACAAGGCACCGAATCCGCCCAAGTCTGTTAGAACTTCCGGGCGGAATGTGCGCTTCACGTGTTTTTTCATCCGTTCAACCGCTTCATTGCCAGCGTCAATATCTACACCAGCCTGTTTGTATGCCTCACTCATGTTCTCTCTCCCTCACTTGTGCACGCAGTTTTTCGTATCTTCATAAATCTCAGTCGGGTACTGACCCGTAAAGCAAGCCAGACAGTGGCCGCGATTCGGTGCGCTATCCTCTTGTCCAATCGCATCAATCATGCCTTCTGGTGACAGGAAATAAAGAGAATCGGCTCCAATCATCTCGCGGATTTCCTCGAGGGATTTTATCGCCGCGATTAGCTCTTCCCGACTGGACGTATCAATCCCATAGAAACATGGGTTTTTAACCGGTGGGGAACTGATACGCACATGTACTTCTTTGGCGCCTGCTTCTCGAAGCATAGAGACAATTCGTCCACTTGTTGTCCCGCGTACGATAGAGTCATCAATCATCACAACCCGCTTGCCTTCAACAACTTTGCGAACCGCACTCAGCTTCATGCGCACGCCACGCGCACGCATTTCTTGCGTTGGCTGGATAAATGTCCGACCTACATAGCGATTTTTGATCAGACCAAGCTCATACGGTAAACCCGCTGCTTCTGCATAACCAATCGCCGCCGACGTACTTGAATCCGGTACACCCGTTACGATGTCAGCTTCGACGACCGGCGCTTCGCGGAACAACTGGCGACCCAGCTCCTTGCGTGCTAGGTGAACGTTAATCCCACCAATGTCGCTATCTGGACGAGCGAAATAAATGTATTCAAACGAACAAGTCGCACGCTGTGCCTGTCCGGCAAATCGCTCAGAACGCAAACCGTTCTCGTCAATAATAATCATCTCACCTGGCTCTACATCACGGATGACTTCCGCGCCTACAGTGTCAAATGCGCACGTTTCAGATGAAACAACATAGCCACCGTCTCCCATGCGACCAAGCACGAGCGGGCGCAGGCCGTTCGGATCAAGTGCCACGATCAGTTTCTTCTCCGTCATGACAAGCAGCGCATACGCCCCTTTAATCATGCCGAGTGCATGGCGTACCGCCCCTTCAATCTCATATCCAGAACGGGCAATCAGATGGGCGATTACTTCTGTATCGCTCGTTGTTTGAAAAATAGAACCTTGACGTTCCAGTTGATGACGTACTTGATCGGCATTAACGAGATTTCCGTTATGGGCCAGTGCAAGATTGCCATCTGTATATTTGAATACGAGCGGCTGGGCATTCTCGATTTTGCTCTCGCCTGCCGTTGTATAACGAACATGGCCGATTGCCATTTTTCCGTGAATATCTTTTAGCTGGCCACCGTTAAACGCTTCGGTTACAAGCCCCATCCCACGATGATACGAGAACACCTCGCCATTCGATGCACAGATACCCGCACTTTCCTGGCCACGGTGTTGCAGGGCATGAATGCCATAGTACGTAATTTGTGGAGCATCAGGGTGATTGTACACCCCGAAAACTCCGCACTCTTCATTTAATTTATCCCACAGGTCGTCGTGTTCGAACTTCATGCCATCAGACATCCGATCGCATCCTTCCAGGCCGCTTTCAATTCAGCGAGCGGCGTATTGATCACTTCTCGACCGTTTACTTTTATATTCACTGCATCAGTTCCAACGGTTCCGATGACGGCAAACGGTGTGCCATTAGCTTCTGCGACTGCTTTCACTGCATCTACATTTTCTTTCTTCACACTAAGCAAAACACGGGATTGCGATTCGCTGAACAGTGCTACGTCTGCACGCAGATCGCTTGTCCAGTCTACCTGTACACCAAGTCCTGGAGCGGCAGATTCCACAAGTGCCGTTACCAGACCGCCTTCGGCAAGGTCATGTGCAGACGATACGTGTCCATTGCGAATCGCATCGAGCACAGTATCTTGCAGTTTCTTCTCAACAGCCAGATCAATCACTGGCGGACGGCCACTAATGGTACCATTCATTTGTTTCTGGTATTCCGAACCGCCTAGTTCTGCTTTTGTTTCACCCAACAGAACGATTACATCGCCTTCGTTCTTGAATGCCTGAGTTGTAATATGATCAACATCACGGATAAGACCTACCAGACCAACTACAGGAGTCGGATAGACAGCTTCTCCGTTTGTTTCGTTGTACAGACTTACGTTCCCGCCGATAACTGGCGCACTCAGCACACGGCACGCTTCTGCCATGCCATCCACCGCTTTTTCGAACTGCCAGAAAATCTCCGGCTTCTCTGGATTCCCGAAGTTAAGACAATCCGTTACTCCAAGTGGTTCAGCACCGGAGCATACAACGTTGCGTGCCGCTTCCGCCACCGCAATCGCACCGCCCACTTCTGGGTCCAGGTACACGTAGCGTCCATTACAGTCGATGCTCATTGCCAATGCTTTGCGCGTGCCGCGAATCGCGACTACAGCCGCATCAGAGCCCGGTACGACTGCTGTGTTCGTCCGTACCATGTAATCGTACTGATTGTATACCCATTCCTTGCTCGCAACAGTTGGCGCACCAAGCACTTGTTTGAGTGCTGCTGTATAATCAGCTGGTTCAGCCAATGCCGTTGTATCTACGTCTGCATTTGCCGCATAGTAAGCTGGCTCTGCAGATGGTTTATGATAAACCGGTGCGTCTTCTGCCAGACTATCTACCGGTACTTCTGCTGCTACTTCTCCTTTGTGAAGGAGACGAAGTTTGCCATCATCCGTTACCCGACCGATCACAACGGAATGCAGACCCCATTTTTCAAAAATCTTTTCAACTTCTGCTTCGCGTCCTTCGTGCACAACGACAAGCATACGTTCTTGCGATTCAGACAGCATCATCTCGTATGGTGTCATACCTTTCTCGCGCTGTGGTACAAGGTCAAGATTCAGCTCAATGCCGTTGCCTGCTTTACTTGCCATCTCCGCACTAGAAGAGGTAAGACCAGCCGCACCCATATCCTGAATGCCCGCTACCGCACCTGTCTCAATCAATTCCAGACATGCTTCGAGCAACAGTTTTTCCATGAACGGGTCACCAACTTGAACAGCCGGACGTTTTGCTTCGGAATCTTCGCTTAACTCCTCGGATGCGAATGTTGCACCGTGAATTCCATCGCGTCCAGTTGCAGCTCCCACGTACATAACCGGGTTGCCTACGCCTTTAGCGACACCTTTTTGAATCTGATCGTGGTTGATTAAACCGACACACATTGCATTTACGAGCGGATTGCCATCATAGCACGGGTCAAATACAACTTCCCCGCCTACTGTCGGAATCCCCATGCAGTTACCGTAGCCTGCGATACCCGCTACTACGTTTTCAAACAAATATTTCATGCGCGGTGTTTCTAATTCGCCAAAACGCAGTGAGTTGAGCATCGCGATTGGACGTGCACCCATTGAGAAAACATCACGAATGATCCCGCCTACACCTGTTGCCGCACCTTGGTATGGCTCAATTGCAGATGGGTGGTTATGACTTTCTACTTTAAACACAACCGCCTGATTATCGCCAATGTCGATAATACCTGCACCCTCGCCCGGACCTTGTAGAACGTGTGGGCCAGATGTCGGGAAGCGACGAAGAACTGGCTTAGAGTTCTTATAGCTACAGTGCTCCGACCACATAACACTAAACAGACCCGTTTCGGTATAATTCGGCTGTCTTCCGATTATTTTGACAACCTGAGCAAATTCCTCATCTGTCAAACCCATTTCACGGTAGATTTTTTCATCAGCAATCTGCTGCGGATTAGGCTCTTTGTGTGACACCGTTCTTGTCCCTCCAGCTCTGTAAGATCGAAGTAAACATGCGCTTTCCGTCTGCGGAACCGAGCCATTCATGAACAGCACGTTCCGGGTGTGGCATCATGCCAAGCACGTTGCCTTCTTTGTTGATAATGCCTGCAATATTGTCAATCGATCCGTTCGGGTTCGCGCCCGCATAACGGAATACGATTTGATTGTTTTGTTCCATGTCTGCAAGTGTTGTCTCGTCACAGTAGTAATTGCCGTCACCATGCGCGATTGGAATCTGAATGATCTCACCCGCTGCATACTCTGCTGTAAACACCGTATCATTGTTTTCCACACGGAGGTCAACCATCTCACAACGGAATTTGAGGCTCTGATTGCGGCGCAATGCACCCTGTAGAAGACCTGCTTCTGTTAACACCTGGAATCCATTACACACACCCATAACAAGCTTGCCTTTGGCTGCTGCTTCTTTCACGCTAGCCATAACACGCGCCATGCTCGCCATCGCACCCGGACGCAAGTAGTCGCCATACGAGAATCCACCCGGCAGAAGAATGCAGTCAAACTCATCGAGGTTGCTCTCTGCGTGCCATACGTATTCGACCGGCTCACCTAGGCAATCTTCTACTGCTTTGTACATATCAATGTCACAGTTCGAACCCGGAAATACAAGGACTGCACATTTCATCGTTTATGCCTCCACCATCTCGAAGCGATAGTCTTCGATCACTGTATTCGCCAGAAGTTTCTCACACATCTCAGTGAGACGCTCTTCCGCTGCCTGACGGCTGTCAACGTTTAATTCCACTTCCATGTATTTACCAATGCGAACATCGCGTACTTCATCGAAACCAAGGGAATGAAGTGAACCTTTTACCGCACTGCCTTGCGGATCGAGAACTGATTCTTTGAGCGTGACATATACAGTAGCTTTAAACATGCGTTTCTCCCCCAATACGTTTTAAAATTTCCTTGTAAGCATCTTCTACATTGCCGAGGTCACGGCGGAAACGGTCTTTATCAAGCTTCTCGTTTGTATCAGCATCCCAGAAACGGCATGTGTCTGGTGAAATCTCATCCGCCAGCAGCAATGTTCCATCTTCAAGACGTCCGAATTCTAGCTTGAAATCAACGAGTGTTACTTTGCGTTCTTTCATATAAGAAACGAGCACTTCGTTCACCGCAAGTGCCATCTCACGAAGACGGGCACGTTCTTCTGCGCTTGCAATACCAAGTACATCAATGTGTGAATCATTCACGAGCGGATCACCGAGTGCATCATCTTTGTAATAAAATTCAACAACTGGCTGCGGAAGAACCGTTCCTTCTTCCATACCGAGGCGTTTAGCAAGCGAGCCGGCTGCTACATTACGTGTTACAACTTCAAGCGGTACGATTTCTACTTTCTTCACTAATTGCTCTGTCGGTGACAATTCCTTAATGAAGTGATTTTCAATGCCTTTTTCTTTTAGCATACGGAAAAAAATCGATGTAATTCGGTTATTCAGCTCGCCTTTACCCATAATGGTCGCGCGTTTTTCTCCGTTAAACGCAGTTGCATCATCTTTGTACTCCACCCAGAACACACCAGGCTCATCTGTAGCATAAATGCGCTTTGCTTTTCCTTCATACAGCATTTCGAGCTTTTCCATCGTATCTCGCTTCCTTTCGAGTCGTAAAACCGAAATAAAGAAGGGAGAGGGAGAAATATCATTCTTTCTCTCCTCTTCTCGCTTACAAACCTAGACGTTCAAAAATCGTATCGACATGTTTTAAATGCCAGTTATAGTTGAAGCAGTCTGCAATGTCTTCTTCAGTAAGCAGACCCTTTACTTTTTCATCCGATTCGATGATCTCACGGAAGGAACGTTGTTCTTCCCACGATTGCATCGCACGGCGCTGCACAGTATCGTATGCTTCTTCACGGCTTAAGCCTTTATCGATCAGTTTAAGCAGTACGCGTTGCGAGTAAATCAGACCGAATGTGCGCTCCATGTTGCGCTTCATGTTTTCTGGGAACACAGTCAGGTTTTTCACGATGTTGCCGAAACGGTTAAGCATATAATTAATGAGTTGCGTTGCATCCGGCAGAATGATCCGTTCCGCAGATGAATGTGAAATGTCACGTTCATGCCAGAGCGGCACGTTCTCATATGATGTCAGCATGTGTCCGCGAATAACACGGGCTAAGCCAGCCATGTTCTCGCTGCCGATCGGATTGCGCTTATGCGGCATAGCGGATGAGCCTTTTTGGCCTTTTGCGAACGCTTCTTCTACTTCACGTGTTTCACTTTTTTGCAAGCCGCGGATTTCAACAGCGAACTTCTCGATGGATGTTGCGATGAGTGCCAGTGTGCCCATGTATTCGGCATGACGATCACGCTGCAACGTTTGTGTAGAAATCGGAGCAGCTTGCAGACCGAGCTTTTCGCACACATATTTCTCAACGAACGGATCAATATTCGCATACGTACCAACTGCGCCGGAGATTTTACCGAAAGCAATTGTTTGTTTCGCCTTGCGGAAGCGCTCCAGGTTACGTTTCATTTCTTCATACCAGAGCGCCATTTTCAAACCGAATGTTGTCGGCTCAGCATGCACGCCATGTGTGCGGCCCATCATAACAGTGTGCTTATGTTCCTGCGCTTTTTCTTTCAGGATGTCCACAAAACGAACAAGATCTTGCTCGATGATTTCATTCGCCTGACGCAGTAAGTATGAAAGCGCGGTATCCACTACGTCTGTTGAAGTTAATCCATAGTGTACCCATTTTTTCTCATCGCCTTCGATCGTTTCAGAGACGGCACGCGTGAATGCAACAACGTCGTGGCGTGTCTCCTGCTCGATTTCGTAAATGCGATCAACGTTGAAGCTGGCGTTTTTCCACAGTTTTTCGACATCTTCCTTTGGAATTACGCCAAGTTCTGACCATGCTTCGCAAGCGAGGATTTCTACCTCAAGCCAGGCTTTGAATTTGTTTTCTTCTGTCCAGATGGACGCCATTTCCGGACGGGTGTAGCGTTCAATCATGTGTATTCCTCCTTTTTTTACTCCCAGATTTTCATTTGTTCAATTATGGTCAGTGCTTCCTCTACTGAATCAGCCAGTACGTTTATATGCCCCATCTTCCGTTTCGGCTTACTGTCCTGTTTACCATATAAATGAAGTTTAGCTGTAGCTGGAAACGTATCTATTTTATCAAGAATAGGCGCTAGATGCTCACCTAGAATGTTCACCATGACAACTGGCGTCAGAAGCCGAGTTGCACCAAGTGGCAGATCGCAAATGGCACGAATGTGCTGCTCGAACTGAGAGGTTACACACGCGTCCATCGTATAGTGACCGGAATTGTGCGGACGTGGTGCCAATTCGTTGACGATAATGCCACCGTCTTCTGTTACAAACATCTCAACGGCGATCAGTCCCCGTACATCTAGCTTTTCCGCAATCGTACGGGCTACCACTTCCGCTTTCTGCGCGGTCTCATCGCTTATCCGAGCCGGTACAATCGAGAGATGAAGAATGTTCTCCCGATGAACGTTTTCACTTACCGGAAACGTTGCCACTTCTCCTGATACACTGCGTGCCGCAATGACGGATACTTCTTTCACAAATGGGACGAACTTTTCAATAATGATATCGGCTCCGCTCTTCTGAAGCTCCTGATAGGCTTGTGCCGCTTCGCCTGCTTTTCGAATTACCGCTTGTCCTTTGCCATCATAACCACCTGTCGCGGTCTTCATCACAGCAGGCAACCCAAGTTGTTCAATCGCACGCTCCGCTTCGTCTGCATTAGCAATGATGCGGAACGGTGCTACCGGAATGTCGAATGATTCGAGTGTCAGCTTCTCATCGATCCGATTCTGTGTGATTCGCAAAAGCTGACTGCCCTGCGGCACATACGACTGATCTTCCAGAATGGCCGCTACCTGCGCGTCCACATTCTCGAATTCGTACGTAATCACGTCACTTGCCTGTGCGAGATCCATCGCGCCATCTACATCGTCATATCCGGCAAGAATTTGTCGGTCACACACCTGACTGCATGGTGAATCTTCTGTTGGATCAAGCGTGATAAATCGATAGCCAGAGGCGCGTCCTGCAAGCGCCAGCATCCGTCCAAGCTGTCCACCGCCCAGCACGCCAATCGTAGCACCTGGTCGGATTACATTCCGCTCCGCACTCACAGGTCACTCGCCTCCAGTACGGTCTGCTTTACACGTTCCCGGCGCTCCATGAATGCCTGACGAATCGCCGGATATTTATTTCCAAGCATTTGTGCGGCTAACAGTCCCGCATTGATCGCACCAGCCTTGCCGATTGCTACTGTCGCAACCGGAACGCCACCCGGCATCTGTACAATGGACAGAAGCGAATCAAGTCCATTCAACGTTGAAGATTTAACGGGAACACCAATTACAGGAAGTGCGGTTTTGGATGCAACCATACCCGGCAGATGCGCCGCGCCGCCCGCTCCGGCAATAATCACTTCTAAGCCACGTTCTACAGCCTGTTCTGCATACGAAAACATAAGGTCCGGCGTACGATGTGCGGATACAACTTTCTTTTCAAATGGAACGCCAAGTTCCTCCAAAATGTCACACGCTTCTTTCATCGTCTCCCAATCGGATGTGCTTCCCATAATGACACCCACAAGCGGTTGAGTCATAGCGCTGTTTCCCTCCAAAAAATACAAAATAAAAAAGCCCAGACGGTAGATTTCCCCTATGGTGGTGAGAAACCTACCGCCTGGGCTTTTATCCCTACGGTGTAGCGCACGCCGCGTGCGCCTGAATCGCTCGGACCGTACGGCTTACTGCCACGGAACCCTAGATTCACTTTCTACTGGTCGCTTTTAGTTTAACAAGGCGGCATGTGGAAGTCAACCTTATTTCCGAACATTATACTGTTATTGTTTTCTAACATTCGATTATAGCTATCTTTCTTTTATTTTGTTTGATCGACAAGATAATTATACAGGAAAAAACCAGAAAACCAGCTTATCGGCTGGTTTTCTGGTTTATGGGGGTACCATTTATTTAATCGCAAGCGCATGCGATGATTACAAGCAGGATGAAGAGTACGAGAATTACACCCAGTTCATCGTTACCGTTGAAGAAGCCCATGCAGTCCCCTCCTTTCTTCATGAAACACATAGACCGATGTCAAATCAGTTACATGCGCATGCAATGATTACGAGAAGGATGAACAGCACAAGGATTACACCAATCTCGCCATCTCCACCGAAAAAGCTCATGGATGCCACTCCTTTCTCCAAGAGAGTACAAAGTGTCAGCCTCCGCTAGCACTCGTCTACTACGTTATGCAGAGCATATTAGATTGGTTTAGGCTAGCTATGCCTAACATTCGCAAGCGCATGCAATGATTACAAGCAGAATGAACAGAACCAGAATCATACCAATCTCTCCGCTAAAGCTTCCTCCAGATCCACAACTCATTTGATTCACCCTTTCTTTGTATTCAGAGCGCGTTTTCGTGCTCTGCAGGGATGTTGTTTCCCTTGACATGGTACATTCTATGTACTGGACGGGCAGGTGGTTTGGACGTTTGCCTATTTTTAGGGAAGAAAAAAGAGCGGTTGGCAAAGTACGGTGGCGGGAGAGGGGAGGAGAAAACTCACGTCACATGGGTACACACCTCAAAGACGCGTAAACTGGCCGCTCCAGAAGTCCGGCAGACTTGCCCGCAAAACAAGCCCACGATGATCCGCTCCGCTGCTTGCGGGCAAAAGCCCGTCTACCTCCCTTCCTCCGCTGGGCAGGTGCGTACAGTTGTTCCTTTGATTTTTCTCCTCCCCTCTCCCGAAGCAACTTTTGCACCGCTCGTTCCAACACACCATAAAAACAGTTCTTTTTAGAACAACACGAAAAGGGACTGATCCAACCTGCGGATCAGTCCCTTTTTATTTGATATACACTTCTTTGATAAGCCAGAATTCATGAAGTTTTTTCTTATGCCCGGTCTTCTACCTCATGTCCAATCATCAACAGGCTTGCTATTTTAGCACTGATATAATCAGTAAAAGTGTAAATATTAGCATCACAAAGATAATAAAAAAAGCAAAGTATTTAGTACCTTTAGGCATAGCACTCCATATTATTTTCTTTCTAGGTCCACTTCCTTCAATCCGTTGAGCCTCTTCAAGTATTGGGAGAATCGTATTCTCTTCATTTTGTGTGTTTGTATATTGATCCGGTTTTGTCTCATATCTCTTCATTGCCATCGCTCCTCAGTCGAATTTAATCTTGTAGATCAGTGAGTTCATCTAAGGAGCAGAGAAATAAAGTGTGTTTGGGAGCGGGGAAGAGAGAAGCGAAGGAACGCTTTTATACGTCACCCCAGCGGAAGGAGACAGATGGACGGCATTTTGCCCGCAATTCCTCGTCGAAACACTTCTTCGGCCTTATTTTGCGGGCAGTCCATCTGGCTTCTGGAGCGGACAGTCACAGCTTCCCTGTGACGTATAATAAAGTAACGCGCTTCTCTCTTCCCAGCTCCCACCTCTACACTTTATCAAACCACTAGCCCTTAATCTTGATACTTCTGCTGAATACAAACAATTTCCGAAATATTAGCAAAAAACAACTGAACAATTTCCGGATCAAAATGCTTTCCGCTTCCCTCCCGAATGATCTGATATGCTGTTTCATTTGAAAACGCCTCTTTATACGGACGGCGGCTTGTGAGCGCATCAAATACATCAATCACCGCTACAATGCGCCCGGAAAGCGGTATTTCTTCGCCGGACAAACCGTTCGGGTATCCGGTCCCGTCATACTTCTCATGGTGAGCGATGGCAATCTCACTAGCCAACTTAAGAAGTGGCGATTCAGAACCGTGCAGAATTTTGTGACCGATTACCGTATGCTCTTTCATCTTCTCAAATTCTTCATCCGTCAATTTGCCCGGCTTTAGCAAAATATGATCGGGCACACCAATTTTTCCGATGTCATGCATCGGACTTGCCTGCACCATCATCTCCACTTCCTCCGGGCTCATCCCAGTCGCACGCGCCAGCACACCGCAATAGTGGCTGATTCGCTGAATATGTGCAGCGGTTTCCGGATCTTTGAATTCAGCTGCCGCAGACAAATGCTCAACAATCTTACGGTTGCTACTCTCAAGCTTGGTCAACGTCTCTTCTAATTCCTTCGTACGACGTGCTACCTCTTCTTCCAATCGCTGATTCGCATGTACAATCTGTCGATGATAATGGCGTGTTCTCAACAGTGTGTACACTCTCGCATATAACTCATATCGGTCAATCGGCTTATTCAGAAAATCGTCGCTTCCTTCTTCTAACGCCCGAAGTTTATCTTCTTTCCCATCCAGAGCCGTTACCATAATAACTGGCAAATAACCCCCCTCTATCCCCTTAATGGCTTTTAAAACATCATACCCGTCCATACCAGGCATCATCACATCAAGCAGTACAAGATCGATCTCTTCCTGCTCAATTCTCGCGAGCGCTTCCTGCCCTGAGTCCGCGCATAATACCTGGTAGCCTTTTATCGTCAGCATCTGCTCCAGCACATCGAGATTGTATTCTTCATCATCAACGATCAAAATTGTTGATTTTGTCACATCTAACTTTTCACAGTCCAATTCAGAAGCTACTGAATACATGCTCATACCGCTGCATCTCCCTCTCTTTTTTCATCCTCCATCAAGCTTTCATATTTACTCGGAAGCTGTACTGTAAAACATGTCCCTTCGCCCTGCACACTTTCCACCTGGATACTTCCTTCAAGCAGACGAACAAGACGTTCTACGATAGACAATCCGAGTCCGGTCCCTTTGTATTTACGGTTAAGCGATCCGTCAATCTGTTTAAACGGTTGAAAAATCAATCCTATATTCTCCGGAGCAATTCCAATCCCTGTATCCTCTACTGTTAACACAATATGGTTGTCTTCTTTCATTATACGAAGAACAACCGAACCTTGCTCTGTAAATTTAACCGCATTGGATAACAGATTCATCACGATTTGCTTCAACTTCTGCTCGTCCGTATACAACCATACATCTTCATCGCCTTCAATCGAAAAAACAATCGGCTTTTGTCCAAACAGCACAGCGGCATTCTGTAAACAAAATTGAACGAGTACACTCACATTAACGGATTGAATACTAACTTTCATCTCGCCTGCTTCCATCTTGGACAGATCAAGAATGTCATTAATCAGCCCAAGCAGGTGGATTCCACTGTCTTTAATACGCCGAATATTCTTAAATTGACGCTCTGAAATCGATCCTTCACATACATCCAGTAAAATATCAGAATAGCCAATAATCGCATTCAGCGGTGTACGAAGTTCGTGGCTCATCGTAGATAGAATCTGACTTTTTAGTGCGGCGGCCTCTTCCGCGACTTTCTGTTCTTTTTTTAATTCCTCAATGTACTGTACATTTTGCAGTGCCACACTGAGTGAACGAGTGAAATTCCGCAAAACATCCAGATCATCTTCTGTAAACTGAAGAGCTTCTTTCTTGTCCCTCACATAAAACCAGCCCATATGTATAGAACCTGCCGTAATCGGAACAGAAAGAAGAGACGCATCTTCATGTCTTCCACTATCATTCAGCCAATCCGGTAGACGATCAGAACCAGTCGCAATAACGCGCGGTTCGGCTTCGCTGCTACCGGAAAACACGAGTAGCACAGCTTCTTTCGCACCGACCACATCTCGAACGTTTGTCACGATGTCTTGCAACACATCCTCATCGATGCGGAGAGAGCTATGCAGTTTTTCCGTCAGTCTGTACATGGCCTGAATCTGTTGTTGCCGCTGGTTCAACTGCTGCAAATATACCCGTCGGATCATCCAAATCAGCATAATCAGCGGAAGACCAATTACAACAATCACAACCCCCGCTCGTTCCAGCACATCATACAGCGTAATAACCGAGCCAATCGTTTTGGCAATCAAATACACAAACATCGTTGTAGTTACGAATATACCGGCTAATGCCAGCACAATCGAGATAGCCGCACTCACTCCCCAAAAACGTGTTTCCATCTGCACCGTAAGTCCGTGACGATATAAGTATTGATGAACCTGAACTAAAAGTAAAAAATAAAACGGAGAGTATGTGGTCATCATAACACCGGCAAAAATAATGCTAAGAAACCACACCTTATTTGTCGTATCAAATAACACATTGGAAAGAAAAAATGCACTCATTAGAAATGCGATCATGCTGAATAAAACGTATTCACGCATCATGGAATCAAGGGAGAGGCGAATAAGCCGAGGGATTTGTTTGCCATCTATGTCACTACGGGGCTGGTTATATGCAATAATGTTTGTCATCCATGTAAAAAACCTGCGCAAAAAAAGCAGGCAGAGCAACAGAGTACCTCCTGCCACAATCAGAATGAACATTGAGCCTTGCAGCAACCGTGCCATTTCAGAACGATGCAACAGGTTAGCTGAAACAGCAAAAATAATGCTAAGAAGAGCTGGGACCAGAAAACTGGACAAGCACAACAATAAAATCCTTTTTTTCATATAGCCTCCTGCTCAATTGAGTGATACAGATCGCTTACGCGGTCTCGATTATACGACTGATTTTACGATTTTTTCACAAAAAAAAGAAGCAATTCTTGTAAAATTGCTTCTTTTTTATATATACAACTTGTTTATACATTAAGCTCCGTAAAGATGAACCGTACGAGAATCAGCAAAGATAACAGCCACATCATCCAGTGAATTTTGTGTTTGCCTCCTACCACCCGGTTTGCTGACGCCAGTATGACATAGAACAAAATTCCGAATGAAATCCCGTTCGCAATCGAATACGTTAGCGGCATCATAATGATGGTAAAGAATGCTGGGATCGCCAGTACCATATCATCCCAATCAATACTACGAACTGCCCCCATCATGAGTACACCCACAATGATCAGCGCCGGAGCGGTTGCCTGTCCCGGCACAAGCAGTGCCAGCGGAGCGAGGAACAGTGCCAGCAAGAACATAATCCCCGTTGTAACAGAAGTCAGACCTGTACGGCCTCCCTGTCCAACACCTGCCGCACTTTCCACAAAAGCTGTAATCGTACTCGTACCAAGAAGTGCACCGAGGCTTACACCACCTGCATCCACAAGCATAGCACGCCCGATTTTCTGTTTCGAATCCGGTTTATCAAGCAGACCTGCTTTCGAGGCCGTACCTGTCAGTGTTCCAAATGTATCGAAAAGCTCCACAAATGTAAACGTAAAGATAATGGTTAACAGCCCTGCATTCATCGCACCTGCAAAGTCAAGTTGACCGAATGCTACGTGACTAAAATCTGGCATCCAGTGTGCACCATGAAGAGAGGAAAGATTCGTAACTCCGAGCGGAATCCCAATAATCGTTGTCACAATAATTCCAATTAGAATCGCTGCCTGCACACGCATAACCATAAGAATACTTGTAATGAGAAGACCGATTATAGTAAGTAGCACTGCTTTGTCTTCCATGAAGTTCCCAAGCTGCATTAACCAGTCATTCGCACCAAGATGACTAAACGGCTTCGCACCATCTTTTCCAATGTAGAATGCTGTTAAAAGACCACTTGTTTTAAATCCAATAATCGTAATAAACAACCCGATCCCAACGGTAATCGCCGAACGGAGCGCATCGGGTACCGCCTCCAGAAGGAGCTGACGAACTTTGGTAACCGTGAGAATAATAAAGATAATACCTGAGATAAAAACAGATGCTAAGCCAATCTGCCACGTAATATGCCCACCTGAGCTCATAATAACAGCGGCAAAGTATGCATTTAACCCCATACCCGGTGCCAGTGCAATCGGATAGTTAACAAACAGGCCCATCAAAATCGTAACCAGACCGGCCCCCAATGCGGTTGCAATAAAGACCGCATTGAAGTCCATGCCTGTAGCGCCGCCAGCTGTTAACGTCAGCGGATTTACGATCAGAATATAAGCCATGGTAATGAATGTTGTAAGACCTGCAATGATCTCTGTCCGCACATTCGTATTGTTCTCACGTAATTTAAAGAACTTGTCCATGTTTCATTCCGTCCTTTTTCTTATCTATTCCTTCTTATTCCCACTCAATAGTTGCCGGTGGCTTAGAAGTGATATCATACACGACGCGGTTAATGTGTTTCACTTCGTTTACAATGCGAACTGAGATTTTTTCCAAAACATCGAAAGGAATACGTGCCCAGTCTGCTGTCATGCCGTCAATGGATGTAACAGCACGAATACCAATGGTGTAATCGTACGTACGACCATCTCCCATAACCCCTACACTGCGAACGTCCGGAAGTACAGTAAAGTACTGCCATACTTCGCGCTCAAGACCGGCTTTTTTGATTTCATCGCGCAGAACGAAGTCAGACTCGCGTACGATTTCGAGCTTCTCTTCGGTTACCTCTCCCAGCACACGGATGCCAAGACCTGGACCCGGGAATGGCTGACGCCATACGATTTCATGCGGCATACCGAGCTCTTCGCCCACTTTGCGCACTTCATCTTTGAACAGCTTGTTCAGCGGCTCGATCAGTTCAAACTTCATGTCTTCCGGCAGACCGCCCACGTTATGGTGTGACTTGATTGTCTGCGCTGTCGCCGTGCCACTCTCTACAATATCTGTATACAGTGTACCTTGTGCAAGGAAGTTCATGTCCGTCAACTTACTTGCTTCTTCTTCAAATACATAAATGAATTCGTTACCGATAATTTTGCGCTTCTGTTCAGGATCAGATACACCTTTTAGTTTGCCCAAGAATCGATCACGCGCATCAATTTTGATCAAGTTCATGTGGAACTTCTCACCGAATGTTTCCATAACACTTTCTGCTTCGCCTTTGCGCAGCAAGCCGTGATCCACAAACATACAGGTCAGTTGATCGCCAATCGCCTTATGGATGAGAACGGCTACGACAGAAGAATCTACGCCACCACTCAGTGCACACAGCACTTTTTTGTCCCCAACTTGCTGGCGAATGTCTTCCACCATCATGTCGATGTAGTTCTCCATCGTCCAACTGCCTTCGCACTTACAGATCTCGAACAAGAAGTTCTTAATCATGTCGTTGCCGCGTACAGAATGCTGCACTTCCGGGTGGAACTGCACGCCATAGAAGTTACGATCTGGATTGCTGATGGCTGCGACCGGGCACGCTTCATTGCTCGCATCAATGCGGAATCCTTCTGGCACTTCGATTACTTTATCTGTATGGCTCATCCACACCGTTTCAGTTTTGTTAAGATCTTTGAAAAATGGCGTGTCATTATGAATGGCAATATCAGAACGGCCATATTCACGAACGTTCGCAGATTCTACTTTCCCTTTAAGCTGGTGCGACATCAGCTGCATGCCGTAGCAAATACCAAGCACTGGCACGCCAAGATCATAAATGGCTGGATCGCTCTGAGGCGCTCCTTCTGCATAGACACTGGCTGGGCCACCTGAGAAGATAATTCCTTTCGGGTTAAGCTTTTTCAGCTCTTCTGCCGGCGTATTGTAGGCCACAAGTTCACTGAAAACACCGAGATCGCGCACCCGACGTGCAATTAACTGGTTGTACTGTCCTCCGAAGTCAAGTACGATTACTAACTCTTTCGGCTTGTCCATTGTGGTAAACATCCCCTTCTGTATTTGCGTTGAAAATATGGGAGAAAGACATTGTATGAAATATGGGATTCACAAACTTTGCCTCTCTAGTTTCCCCGTATAAAACAAAAAAAACCAGGAACCCTCTATACAAGTAAACCGTCTGGATAGAGTGGCAGAAACCTGGCATGGTGTCTGCCTCATAGTCGAACGAGTTTTACGGTCATTCGGTAGAAACTTTCAGGCCATATCCCTGAGATTATATGAGGTCGTGCTATTGATATTTGTTTTAACGAGATAAGTTTACCAGAGGGCGGGGAAAAGTCAATAGATTACATCCGTACGTAATTCATTTTTTTATGGATAATGTACGGATTTTACGGTTCCATACATAAAAAAGAACCCCTGGATATATTCCAGAGGTTCCGAACATTCGCATTTGCGAATGTTCTTACATCATTCCCATGCCGCCCATGCCACCCATGCCGCCCATATCAGGCATGCCTGGTGCATTTTTCTCCGGCTTGTCAGCAACGATTGCTTCTGTAGTCAGGAACATTGCTGCTACAGATGCTGCGTTTTGCAGCGCAGAGCGAGTTACTTTTGCAGGGTCAACGATCCCCGCTTCAATCATGTTCACCCACTGCTCAGTTGCAGCATTGAAGCCTGTGCCTACAGCTTCTTTTTTCAGACGCTCTACGATTACAGAACCTTCAAGGCCTGCATTCGCTGCGATCTGACGTACTGGCTCTTCAAGAGCACGCAGTACGATGCGTACGCCTGTTGCTTCGTCAGCAGTAGCTTCCACTTGCTCTACACTGTTGTAGATAGATACAAGCGCAGTACCACCGCCCGCTACGATACCTTCTTCAACCGCTGCACGAGTCGCGTTGAGAGCATCTTCAATACGGAGTTTCTTTTCTTTCAGTTCTGTTTCAGTTGCTGCACCGACTTTGATCACTGCTACGCCACCTGCGAGTTTCGCCAGACGCTCTTGCAGTTTTTCTTTGTCGAATTCAGATGTAGTTGTTTCGATTGCAGAACGGATTTGGTTCACACGAGCATCGATTGCTGCTTTGTCGCCAGCGCCTTCTACGATCGTTGTGTTTTCTTTTGTAACCACAACTTTGCCCGCACGGCCGAGTTGCTCAAGACCAGCAGATTTCAGGTCAAGACCGAGGTCTTCTGTGATAACCTGACCGCCAGTAAGTGCTGCGATATCTTCGAGCATCGCTTTACGACGATCGCCAAAGCCTGGAGCTTTAACTGCTACTGCATTGAATGTACCACGCAGTTTGTTTACTACGAGAGTTGCCAGCGCTTCGCCTTCTACATCTTCAGCGATGAGGAGAAGCGGTTTGCCTTGTTGTACAACTTTCTCGAGTACTGGCAGCATTTCTTGAATGCTTGTGATTTTCTTATCTGTGATCAGGATGAACGGGTTGTCAAGAACCGCTTCCATCTTGTCTGTGTCTGTGATCATGTATGGAGATGCGTAGCCACGGTCGAATTGCATACCTTCTACAACATCAAGCTCTGTTGTGAAGCCTTTAGATTCTTCCACAGTGATAACGCCATCTTTGCCGACTTTTTCCATAGCTTCTGCGATCAGTTGACCGATTTCTTGGTCGCCAGCAGAAATAGCTGCAACTTGAGCGATAGACTCTTTGCCTTCGATTGGCTTAGAGATTGCGTGCAGTTCTTCAACTGCTTTGCGAACCGCTTTGTCGATACCTTTACGGATATCCATCGGGTTAGCGCCCGCTGTAACGTTTTTCAGACCTTCACGGATCATCGCTTGTGCCAGAACCGTTGCAGTTGTTGTACCGTCACCCGCTACATCGTTTGTTTTTGTTGCTACTTCTTTTACGAGCTGTGCGCCCATGTTCTCGAATGCATCTTCGAGTTCGATTTCTTTCGCGATGCTCACGCCATCATTTGTGATAAGCGGAGAGCCAAATTTTTTCTCAAGTACAACGTTACGGCCTTTCGGTCCGAGTGTTACTTTTACTGCGTCTGCCAGTGCATCTACACCACGGAGCATTGCGCGGCGTGCTTCTTCGCTAAAACGAATATCTTTAGCCATTCTGACTTCGCCTCCTGAATATGTAAGTTTATCGTTATTTGAACGGTGGAATTACGTACCTGTGTGTACTTATCAAAATGCCGTTCTCAGTGATTAGTCAACAATTGCGAGAATGTCGCTTTCGCGCATGATCAGAAGTTCTTTACCGTCGAACTTCACTTCTGTGCCTGCGTATTTCGAGTAGATGACCTTCTGGCCTTCCTTTACTTCGAGAGCTACGCGCTCGCCGTTTTCCATTACGCGACCACTGCCTACAGCAACGATTTTACCTTCCTGCGGTTTCTCTTTCGCTGTTTCCGGAAGTACGATTCCGCTAGCAGTCGTTTCTTCTTTTGCGATAGCTTCGATAATCACACGATCACCTAATGGCTTTAACACTGAAAACAACCTCCCTGTAACTTTTGATTGTTAGCACTCTCATCTATCGAGTGCTAACACAATTATTATAATAGCCATTTCTCCCCTATTTGGCAAGCGTTCCGAGGAAAAATTTTTCCTTTCCCATTCTATCCGTGACGGGACAAGTTTATACCTTATTAGACTTACCTAACAATAAACCCCCTTTAATGCCCAGAAGGCTCAAGGGGGTCTGTTTTTCTTATAGAATCAGACTTCTAGCTGCCCCTGTTTCGGAGCTGCGTATAAGTCTGTATTCAATTCTTTTGTCAGCTTACTTGTAAGAACGCCTGCTGTCATACTGCCACTTACATTAAGTGCCGTACGCCCCATGTCAATCAGTGGCTCAACCGAAATAAGAAGCCCCGCGAGACCAACCGGAAGATTCATAGCGGAGAGCACAAGCAACGCCGCAAATGTCGCACCGCCACCTACACCAGCCACCCCGAATGAGCTGATCGCTACTACCGCAATCAACGTGAAAATAAAGGATGGGGAAAGCGGATTAACACCAACTGTCGGCGCAATCATAATCGCCAGCATCGCCGGATAAATACCAGCGCAGCCGTTCTGACCAATCGAGAGACCGAATGAACCGGCAAAGTTTGCGATTCCTTCTGGCACACCAAGCTCTTTTGTCTGTGTCTTCACATTCAACGGCAGAGTCCCTGCGCTTGTGCGGGACGTAAACGCAAATGTCAAAACCGGAATCACTTTCTTCACGTATGTGACCGGATTCAGACCCGCAAATGTCAACAAAAGTAGATGAATGATGAACATTACAATAAGTGCCGCATACGATGCCATAACAAATTTGCCAAGCTTCCAGATCGCATCATAATCACTTGTCGCTGTCACCTTTGTCATCATCGCCAGAATACCGTATGGCGTCAAACGAAGAATGAGCGTAACAACACGCATAATGACCGCATACACCGCTTCTACTATCTTCACAAAAAATTCAGCCTGTTCCGGCTGTTTTTGCTTTACACCAAGATAGGCAAAGCCGAGAAATGCGGAAAAGATAACCACCGCAATAGTAGACGTAGGACGATCCCCTGTCAGATCCAGAAACGGATTCGCTGGAAGCAGCTCCACGATCTTTTCTGGAAGCGTCATATCTTCCACTTTGCCAAGTTTCTCTTCCAGCGCGGCAGCGCGTTTCATTTCCGCGTCACCCTGATGGATTTGCACCGCCTCTAGTTTGAAGCCGAGTGCTGAAGCAATCCCGATTGATGCAGCAACGGCCGTTGTTCCGACGAGAATCGCAATAATCAGCGTGCTAATTTTCCCGATATTGTTCGTCAGTTGAACTTTTGTAAAAGCCGAAAGAATCGAGATGAATACAAGCGGCATCACAATCATCTGTAGGAAGGTCACGTACCCATCCCCGACAATGTTAAACCAGTCAATGGATGTTTTAAGCGTTTCGGACTCCTGTCCGTATATCCATTGTAAAACAAGACCAAATACAATCCCCAGTCCAAGCGCTGTAAATACACGCTTCGAGAAGGAGACATGCTTTCGTTGCATGGTATATAAACCAAAAATAATAGCAAGTAGTACTGCTATGTTCACAAGTACCCATAGCACGTTCATGATGTTTCCCTCCTGATCATTTATCAATCAAATTAATTTATATTACAATAATCCCGATTGGTCAAGTTAGTTTTAATAGTTTCTACATTTTATTATAAAAAAAAGAGCCGACGATTCGGCTCTCTACTGGTTCTTTTCTCTATGATCTTATATCGTAAAAACTTTCTCTTCTCTAATCGTCAGCCGTTGCTATTTTGCAATATTTTCACTTTTACCCTGAATGATCCCAAGTGCTGACGAGATCTGATCCACAATAGCAAGGAAACACCATTCCATAGCCGGTAAGCTTCCCGGCAGGTTAATAACGAGGGCATTGCCACGTGTTCCAACCGTTGCACGCGTCAAAAGCACTTTGCGGGAATGTTCCATCGCACTACGGCGCATTTCTTCTGCCAGTCCCGGTACATGACGGTCAATGACAAGCTCAGTTGCTTCTGGAGTTACATCTTCCGGACTTAAGCCTGTCCCTCCAATTGTTATCAACAGGTCCACCCGTTCGCGGTCTACCAGTTCAATCATATTCTCCTTCAACAGCTCGATATTGTCTGGTGACAGTCGATGCTCTGCTACTGCCGCATCTAGATTTTGCTTCAGCAATCCTTCCAGCTTCGGAAAACAATCATTTTCTCTTTCTCCGCGATAAACCGAGTTGCTAGATGTAATGACCCCAATTTTCCACATTCAGGCAAACCTCCGTTACATTCAAAAAATTCAATAGAATCCTCAGTCTATTGTACTGTAAAACCGTCCGATTCAGGCATGCTCAATCTCTGTATACATTGTCAAAATCGTGAACAAATTGTGACACCCTGCTCGGTTATGATTCGATCAACCCGACTATCATGCGGCTCGAATGGCAGAGAATCTACCATCTGCACATCGAAACATACCGCAGCCAGTAGCGGCTTTTTTGACAGCGCAGCTAAAAAACGATCATAATAGCCCCCACCATACCCCATGCGCAGTCCGCTTGGGGTAAATGCAACACCGGGTACAATAATAGCATGAAACTCTTCTCCCTGCCAACACCACGCTCCCGCGCGTGTCACACCTGGTTCCCGAATGCCGTACGGTCCACTCACCAGGTCGCCCCAGTCTTTAAACCGATATAGTGTCATCTGTTTACTTGTGGGGTCTGTTTTCGGAATATATATCTGTTTGCCTGACTCCACACAGGCATCCACAAACGTGTCGAGATTCACTTCATCTCCAAAAGATAGAAACGTAAAAATGCGCTCAGCCTCCTGGATTTCTGGCATCGCAAGCAAGTGTCGTACGACTGCGTCAGACTTCATCTGTCTCTCTTCCGCTTCCATTGTCGCTCTCTTAGCTAACATATCGTGGCGCAACCGCTTCTTCTCCTGCTTTTTATCTGCCTCCACTTGCTTCCCTCCCCTGTTTCTTCTCCATCCATTTTACGTTAAAATGAACTGTGGATAGAAGGACTGAGGTGGATATTTTATGATTTTATTGCAAACCCAGAACATCGCCAAATCATTCAGCGCGAATCCCGTGCTCTCGAATATCAATATGGTTCTTCAAAGCGGCGAGCGCATTGGCCTTGTCGGCGTGAACGGCGCTGGCAAATCGACGCTGCTGAAGATCATCACTGGACAAATGCTTCAGGATGAAGGCGACATTATTAAAGCAAAAGATACAACAATTGGCTACCTTGCCCAGGACAGCGGTCTCGATACGGATCGAACCATCTGGGATGAGATGATGCTTGTGTTCTCCCATTTCAAAGAAAAAGAAGCGGAACTTCGACGGCTCGAGAAGCAAATCGCCGATCCAGCTAGTATTGCAGCCCCCCCCTGCACGAACGCCTTTTGAATACGTACTCTCATCTTGTCGATGATTTTAAGGCACAGGGTGGCTATCAATATGAAGCGACGACACGCTCCGTTCTGCACGGCATGCGATTTTTCCCGGAGCAGTACACCGTACCGATTCAACAACTAAGTGGCGGCCAGAAAACACGTCTTGCGCTTGCCCGCCTGCTTCTCTTGCAACCGGATGTGCTCATTCTCGATGAGCCGACCAACTATCTCGACATCGAAACCCTTGGCTGGCTTGAGAAGTATCTGCTTGGCTATCCAGGCGCTCTACTTGTCGTATCGCATGACCGTTTCTTTCTCGACTCGCTTGTGAACATCATCTATGAGCTGGAACGGACACATGTCACACGCTACACCGGCAACTACAGCAGCTATCTCCTTCAGAAAGGTGAACGCTTAGAGCAGCAACTCCGTCAGTTCGAGAAGCAGCAGGCGGAGATTTCACGCATCGAACAGTTCATCCAGCGCAATATCGCTCGCGCTTCCACAACCAAACGAGCCCAGAGCCGCCGCAAGCAGCTTGATCGCATGGATGTGATGGACCGACCGGCTGGTGAATTAAAGCGGGCCCAGTTTAGTTTTGATATCGAGAAGGTGAGCGGCAATCAAGTGCTGATGACACGCGACGTAGCAGTCGGCTACCACGATAAGCCGCTTGCTCGCCACCTGACATTCGATGTGGCACGCGGCGAACGTATCGCGCTGCTTGGCCCGAACGGACTTGGCAAATCCACGCTGCTTAAAACGATCGTGGGGCGCATTCAACCGCTTGCTGGCGAGATCTCATACGGTAGCAATGTACTGATTGGTTTCTATGATCAGGAACAGGAAGCACTTAATCCAACTAAGCAAGTGCTCCATGAACTGTGGGACGACTATCCATCCATGCAGGAAAAAGACGTGCGCACCGTGCTCGGCAACTTCCTGTTCAGCGGAGACGATGTGCTTAAGAAGATTAGTGAGCTAAGCGGCGGCGAGAAGGCCCGCGTCTCACTCGCCAAGCTCATGCTGCAAAAAGCAAATCTGCTTATTCTCGACGAACCGACAAACCATCTTGACCTGTTCAGCAAAGAGATTCTAGAAGAAGCACTGGATGAGTATCCGGGAACGATTCTGTTCGTGTCTCATGACCGCTACTTCCTGAATAAAATTGCGACTCGTGTACTGGAGATGACACCAGATGGAGTCATCTCTTATCTTGGCAACTACGACTACTATATAGCAAAAAAAGATGAACTAGCCGAGCTAAAATCAGCGGCTGCATCTAAGGCATCTTCCTCCTCTGATCAGCTGCTAACTTCTGCTGAAACAAGCAAAAAACGCTTCAGCCAGGATAAAGAAGCGAAAAAAATGGAGCGCCAGCGTCAGCGCCGCATCGAAGAACTGGAAGGAAACATTGAGCGATTCGAAGCGAGAATAGCGGAAATCGAAGCCCAATTGTGCCACCCGGATGTATTCGGTGACCATGAGCAGGCACTCGCTCTGACGACAGAGCTCGAACAGCTTCGCGGCGAACTCGATGCCTGTCTGGAAGAATGGACTGATCTACAAGAAGAGCTGGAATGATTCGGAACGAGGCTGTCTCAAAAGCCAGAACATGGCGACTGAGACAGCCTCTTTTTTCTTGGGTGAGATTTTCTCCAAAGTGTGGTGGAGGATCGGGATCGGGCGGGGCCTCGTCACTTTGGTACGCTCGCTACGGAGTGGGGGCTGTCCGCTCCAGGTGCCACGCGAACTCGCCCACAAAACATGCCCACGATGTATGTGCAGCGAAGCGTTGTGGGCAAAGGCCCGTTCGTCTGACCCCTTCCGCTGGGAAGTCGCGTACAGGCGTTCCGTGCCCCCGCCCGATCCCGCTCCTAACACCGTTTGTATGAAAACCATCAAGCATAATCAAGAGACTGAGCTTTGCTATGCAGGTAAAAAATAAGGAAGCAGGCTTCCAAAAAGCCAGTTGTGATCCTAACAAATCTGTTCTAGCGTCGTGTGTTTTTTGTAAACCAAAACGTTGTGCGGGCACGTTCGCCGGGCTCCCGGAGCGGACAGCCGCCGCTTCTCTGCAAGCGTACCGAAGCGAACGGCTCCTTCCTTCTCCCACTCCCTCCCCCCACACGTTGTCGATATCACGAAAAACTATCCTGTTCGCTATGTTCTGGCTTTTTGGACAGCTTTGTTTCATCCAAAAGACCACATATGTACGGAACAAGCGCATACAATACCGCAAGCGCGGCCGTAATAATCCCGGAATCATTCAGGAGCACAGCCACAATAGAACCGATCCCAATCGTACCGAATGCAGTGGGAAGCCCCGGGTGTCGGGCGATCAGTCTCTGGCTCTCTGCCCGGCGCCTAGAAGCAACTAGTGCAGCCAGCACCAAACTGATAAGAAACAGACGACTCCATGCTGATGATAGAATCAGCTTCCAGTTCATCGCCACTTTGCGCTCCACAATCCGTCCAATCTCTGACCAATTGCCCACCATAAGCTCACCCACAGCCCGCCCGATATGAGACTGATCCACGGCTGGAAGTCGGTAATTGACTATAAGAAATAGTACCGCACCGGCCAGTGCCATTCCACTCGCCAACGTAATCGTACGCCAGGAAAATGGAATGCCCGTAATCCGCATCCCCAGGTACAAACCCGCTGCCAGAAACACGAAAATCCCGCCAGCCTTACTTCCAAGCCCCGGCCAGGCAACATATACAAGCAGAACCAGTCCGCTTACTGTAGCCACTATCCCACAGCCACGTCGTCGCAGTCCTGCATATTCAGCTAGTAGCGCCAGACTAAGTGCCCAGCCACCCAACAGTACGCCCATGTATTCATTGCCAATGCCGTAATACCGCGCACCAATCACCGGATCATAGCCTAGATAGGAATGCTTGATTAACTCAGCACCAGATAAGCCATCCAGCAACAACGGAAGCCAGCTCAGAACGCCAATCCAGAAAAAACAGGTTGCAAATGGCAGACGCCCTATCGCATACGCCCCAGTTGAACAGATCCCCAGCAAAAGCAGCCAGACAACAGTCGGCTCGGGCAAGCCCGGCATAAGAGGGAGGAAAAGCAGCACAGGCGGCACGAACAAAAGGGCACGCAGGCCAAACGGAAGTAGCGCAGGCGGCCACCATCGCAAGCACCTTATTCTGATCCATGGGAGTAGTGTAACCACAGCCAGTATAAGCGAGAACACAACGAGCCCAACATACGGATACAGAATAGCCGGTCTCGTCGCGTATATATGGTCCATTTTCTCTACTTCCTGCCACAGTTCTGTCTGTCCCCCCTCTCTTACGACGGATAACGGTAACCCCTTCATCTCCGATGGAACCGGGATACCAAACCAAGTTAAGATGGTGGGAGCAATGTCGATATTGGCAATGAGTCCTGGCCGCCGCGTCGTGCCGGACGTCAACAAACCGCTAGACTGCCCATCCCACAGAAAAATCGGGGCCAGACGTTTTTTCTGTGCAATTGCTTCCGCAGGCAGAGATGCAGATACGACTAGCAAGCGATCTCCCGCTTGCATCTGTTTGCGCAGCGCTCCAATCCATACAAGTGTCTCACGAAGCACACTCGCCCGCAGCTCAGCATACCGACTCTCACTCATCCCCTGGCGATACCGTGCCAGGCGTGCAAGATCTCCGTGCTCAAACACAATAAAGCGTACGCCGTTCTGCCGCCAGGTGGCTGCTTTGGCAAGCAATCGTTCCCCATCTATCCGGCGACCGCCCGGAAAGTCAGACACATCCCTCAAAATATCCGCGCCAACCGCTCCGTATGGGGTAACCCCCTGACGATTCATTGTGAGAAGAGGTGCCAGACGGCTTATGCTATCTGTGTCACTGTTTCCAGCGGACGCCCGTTGAATTCCATGCTGCTCTAGCACCTCTCCTAGTAACCCAGGGATAGCTCCGGTATTACGCCACTCATTTTCTTTTTCAAGCGACGGAATATAAGGAAGAAGAATACTCTCTTCGGTTAGATTAACAGGAAGTGTGCCATGTAACTGTCTATACTGACGTAGTATTTTTCCGTTCTGCTCCGCCACGCCAGACGAGCGCCTTCCCTGTTCGGGATAGGCTGCACGGACGCCGGACGCGATTGTAGCTGTTGTGTGGATATCTTGCAAAGAAGCAGCAGTTCGCGTATTCATCACGCCGATAGCTGCTTCCTTTAACCATAAAAATTCTGAATTTCGGGACAAGTTGTGGATATCTTCTGACGATAAGGTAGGGATCAGAACCGTGTAAACGGCTGGTTGTGTATAACTCGCCCCCGCTACAGGGTAAGATACAAATAAATACACATTTATTATGAAACAAAAGAAAGAGAGCTTTTTCATTGTATATAAATCCCCTCTCCTTTTTCCACATACCCACATTTTTATCCACAAAATCAGTATAGATATATCAAGTTATCCACGGATATATCCACATTACTCACAACCTGTGCATAACTTTATTAACGGTCTATCCACAGAAAAAAGGGCAGCCCTATAAATAGGGTTGCCCTTTTATTGTAGTGGTAAACTAGCGATCCCATTTAGATCCATATCCGCCAGAATCCCTTTTTGATAAACAATATATCCCGCTCCTGCGATCATGGCCGCATTGTCTGTACAGAGAGAAAGTGGTGGGATTAGCAGCTCAACACCTTCCACAGCTGCCCGGCTGGCAAGCGCCGCCCGCAGCCCTTTATTCGCAGCAACTCCACCCGCAAGCAAAAGCTGCTTAACTGGCCGCTCCTGTATTAACCGGAATGTTTTCTCGACCAACACTTCCACAACAGATGCCTGGAAGCTGGCCGCAAGCTCTGCCGCTTCAATCGTTTCTCCACGTTGATTCGCATTGTGCAGCACATTGAGTACGGCCGACTTCAAACCACTAAAACTAAAATCATACGAGCCCGCTTCCAGCCACGCACGCGGCAGTGGAATAGATGCTGTACCCTCCTGTGCCAGACGATCAATATGCGGGCCGCCCGGATACGGCAACCCGAGCGAGCGGGCAACTTTATCATACGCCTCTCCAACCGCATCATCACGTGTCTGCCCAATGATCTCATACGAGCCATGTTCTTTCATATACACAAGTTCTGTATGTCCACCGGATACGACAAGTGCCAGAAGCGGAAATTCAAACTCCTTAGCAAAGCGATTCGCATAAATATGGCCGGCAATATGATGCACGCCCACTAGTGGAATCCCGCGTGCAAATGCGATCGATTTAGCCGCCGCCACTCCTACCAGAAGTGCTCCGACAAGTCCAGGGCCGTATGTGACTGCAATCGCGTGAATATCATCCCATGTACATGATGCTTCTTGAAGTGCCTGCTCAATAATAAGTGTAATGTTCTCCACATGATGGCGTGATGCGACTTCCGGTACAACGCCGCCAAATCGTTTATGACTCTCAATCTGCGACGAAATCACATTCGACAGAATGGTGCGTCCATTCTCAATCACAGCAGCCGATGTCTCATCACAGCTTGTCTCAATCCCCAAAATCCGGATGGGTCCGCCTGCTGCCAGATCGGCTTCTCGACGTTCCATAACCATTTGTTTCCATTTTGTACTAACCATATGTATCCACCTGCAATTCTAGAATCAAAAACCATTCTTCATCTATTATACACAACTCCATCCCGAAAATAGCGTCATTGTTCTTTCACATATTCATGACCATTTTCCTAGTTTTAACGATTTATATAAAGTATGATTATTTTATACAAAAAGAAATAATTCACGACTTGCTTCACATTAAGTAGGAGGAGGGTATATGAAACTGAAAAAAAATCTTTCAATAAAATGGAAGATGATTCTAACGCTAACGATAAGTGTATTGTTGCCGACTTTACTGCTCGGAGTTATTTCATATCAGACAGCGGAGAAAAAAGTCGAAGAGCAAATTTTACAGAGCGCGCGCAATAATATTGTATTCCTTGATCAAATGATTACCAAATACATAGAGGAAGAAATACGAAGCCTCGACTTGTTAAGTGACCTTTTGCAAAGCCGTATGGCTGCTGGCAGCAATCAGGCACAAGTGAAAGAAACGCTTATTCGCTTCCTGACATCACGTGCAGAACTAACGAATGTTTCGGTTCTCTCCGCAAGCCAGGTGCTATACACTGCCTCCACTCCGTCTGCGGAATCTCAACCGATCAACGCAGACCTTTATCGTAAGGCTGTCGAGAACAGCGGTCAGGTCATTTTAGGCGAACCGTACCTGGATGCGAAATCCAAAGATATGCGTGTCTCCTTCATCCGGACACTTCCCGACAGCACAATCGCGATCGCAGCCACGATGAGCCTCAAAGACCTGGGCACACAGATCAGCCATGTCAAGATCGGGAACGGCGGCTATCCATACCTGCTGGACGTATCACGTCATTATCTGGTCCACCCAACTGGCAAACTAGGTACTCAGACTAACACGAAACAGTCCATTCAGATGTACAGCAAGCCGAGCGGTGAATTCGACTATGAATTCGAAGGCAAACAGAAAAAACTGTTCTTTACAACAAACAAGACAACCGGTTGGAAACTTGCGGGTACGATGTATGTCAACGAGCCACAAATCGCCGCACGTCCCATTCTAACCGCGATGCTTTGGGTTATGGTTATTACTTTTGCAATTGTAGGCATCCAAAACTTCTTCGTCCTGCGCTCACTTATTGGCCGTCTGCGCACCTTCATTCAAGCTGCTCGTCGCGTGAGTGAAGGCGATCTCAGTCAGACCGTAAGAATACGAGTACACGACGAACTAGGGGAACTGGCTACTGAATTTAATAAAATGAGCGAGAAACTGCGCAGTATGGTTCATCATGTTAAAGAAAAATCGGAACAGTTGTCTGCTTCCTCAGAAGAACTAACAGCCAGTGCGGAACAGACGGAGAAAGCAAGCGGACAAATTGCTACCATCATCCAGGGAGTAGCCTGTGGCTCGGAGAAACAGGCACAAAATGTAGACGATACGTCTGCCACGATGGAGACGATGGCAGTGCAAATTCATGACATTACCGAGCAGGCAAACACACTCTCTCACATCGCTGAAGAAGCATCTGAAAAAGCAAATTACGGTAACCATACGATCCAGAAGACGATCGAGCAAATGAACACCCTTCACCAGACTGTTCTTCAAATGGGGGGACGATGGATAACTTAAAAACAAGATCACAGGAAATTGGTCAGATTGTTGAAGTCATCACCGCTATTGCTGATCAGACGAATCTGCTTGCCCTCAACGCAGCAATTGAGGCAGCACGAGCGGGCGATCAGGGTAAGGGGTTTGCCGTAGTAGCAGATGAAGTACGCAAGCTGGCTGAACAATCAGCCCTCTCTGCCGGACAAATCTCCGATGTGATCCAAACGATTCAGCACGAGATGGAGAATGCAGCTGAAACAATGAAAGAAGGCACAAAAGAAGTCTCAACAGGAATCGAAACCGTCAAACTGGCCGGTCAATCATTCGCCGAGATTCAGACATCTGTTCATAATGTAGCCCGCCAGATCCATCACGTATCCGAGGCAGCTCAGCAGGTGGCTACAGGCTCCGAGCAAGTCGTTGTCGCTGTCCACAACATCCAGAAAATCGCGGATGTGAATCGGACCGGCATGCAGGAAGGATCAGCCGCTACCGAGGAGCAGCTTGCTTCCATGGAACAAATCGCTGCGTCTTCAGAAAGCCTGTCTGATATGGCAAGTGAGCTTCAACGAAGCATTGCTCAGTTCAAACTAAGCTAGTCTCACAGAAGAAGCCCCGGCATCTCCACATGCCAGGGCTTCTGTTTTTTATTGACCGGAAAGATTCGCCCACATAATGATCGCATCTTCTCCATTATCTGTATAATAACCCGGGCGAATGCCCTCTGCTTTAAAGGTCAGCTTCTCATAAAGTCGCTGAGCTGGTGTATTGCTGCGCCGAACTTCTAACGTCATATGAGCCGCCCCTGATTCAAACGCTACAAACATAAGCGCCCGCATCAGCTTCTCTCCCAGTCCATGCCCACGAAAATCCGGATGAATTGCGATATTCGTAATGTGCGCTTCATCCACAACGAGCCACATGCCACCATACCCAATCACCCTACCCTCGGATTCCACAACAAGGTAGCGAGCAAAGACATTGGTTTGCATTTCATTAATAAAAGAATCTCTGGACCACGGTATCGCAAAGGAATGCTTCTCCACGACCTCAATGTCATCTAGGTCTCTCATCTCCATGCGCCGAATTACAACGGATTTCTCTGTTTTCACACGCCTCACCTACTTTTTCTGTGCAGCAAGCCACTTAGCTTCCGCTTCCGCTAGCTGCAAATAGACCGGGGTGAAAGACGCCACATCCTCTGTATGACCCGCCGCCCATGCAGCCCGTCCGGCTTCTGCCAGATGAGCTGCACGCGCAAGCGAATAGGAAACAGGTGCGAAGACAGCCCGACTGCCAAGCTGCTCTGTAATCCGTTCTCGATGCAGTGCCACATCATCCCCGAGAAATAAAATCGATGGCTCTCCCGGAAGTGCCCTCCACGCTTGTAGGGCATTCTCCAGAAGCACGATACGCTCTTCTTCCACCACTTCGATCCCATCTTCTCCTGAACGATAGACAGCTGTATACACCTGACCACGCCGTGCATCAAACAGCGGCACGATCAGACCAGGGAAGTACATCCCATTCCAGGCGATCACTTCAAGACTTGATACCCCGATCAGCGGAATGCCAAGCGACCATGCCATACTTTTCGCCGTCGCCACACCGATGCGAACGCCAGTATACGAACCAGGGCCACGTGCTACCACAATGGCGGACAGATCCGTTGGTGTCAGTTCCACTTCCTCAAGCAATTCACTAATCATCGGCATGAGCCGAATGCTGTGGTTTTTTTTAATATTTGTAGAGAACTCCCCAAGCACTTTCTGCTCTGTGGAGACTGCCACACCCAGGCTGAACGTAGACGTATCAATTGCTAGGATGTTCATTTGCTATCGCCTCACATACTATTTGATAGCGGGAACCATATGGTGTGAACACAAAGGTACGTTCCTCTCCATCCCCGCGTGTAATCACGATGTCGCACCGCTCCGGCGGAAGCTGCTCTGCAATCATCTGCGGCCATTCTACCACCGTCATACCATCCCCGTAGAAATATTCATCAAAGCCAAGATCTTCTCCCATATCTTCCATACGGTACACATCCATATGATAGAGCGGGAGATGCCCGGCATATTCTTTAATAATCGTAAACGTGGGGCTGTTCACCACACCCGGCACACCCAGTCCGCGTGCAAGTCCCTGCGTGAAACTTGTCTTCCCTGCACCCAGATCGCCCGACAGCGTCAGCACATCTCCCGGCTCTGCCATCTTGCCGATTGTTTCCGCAAGCCGCTGCGTCTCCCCGACTGAACGAGTTATGAACGTATACGTTGTTTGCTCTGCCATGTGCGCATCCCTTTCCATCAGCTTGATTCCTTTTACTGAAAATGATTATACCCTTTTTTCGCAAGCAATGCTTCCTCTCCACTCGCTCGGCGTATCCGTACCTGTTCTAATCCCTCTGTTACATATCCGATCCAATGCAAGGAAAGCCCCGCATCTTGGAATGCCCTAGTTAATCGCTCCTGTTCGTCTGGGGGCGCACAGCCGATCAGCTGATAATCTTCCCCGCCGTACAATGTCCACTCCTGTGCATGTAGCCCGGTCGCAGCTGCATATGCCACTACATCATCAGCTATAGGGATCGTGTCTTCCGTTAGAACAAGCGTCGCCCTGCTTGCTTCCGCGATCTCCCACGCCTCACTTGCCAACCCATCGCTCACATCATTCAACGCGATCCGTGCTCCACTCTCCCCTAGCACACGCCCCGCCGTCACCTGTGGCATCGGTAGACGGTGTGCTTCAGCGATCGTTTGCCACCGTTCCGGCAGTTCGTCAATTCCGCAAGCAAGCAGGGCATGCAATCCTGCTCCCGAGCTCCCTACAGGCCCGGTAACAAATATACGATCTCCTGGCTTTGCTGCTGCCCGTGTGAGCGAACGTCCTGTTTCCACTTCCCCAAGCACCGTAACCGTAATCGTAAGCGGACCATCGCCTGGAATGGCAACGGTATCGCCGCCTACGAGTGCCATATGATATGTGGCGGCCAGCCGGGACATGCCTTCATATATCTCCACAATCTCTGCTTCCTCAAAAGAAGCAGGCAGGCCGAGCGATACGAGATAAAACAAAGGAATGCCACCCATTGCGGCAATATCGCTTATATTCGCTGCCAGCGCCTTATGCCCAATGTCGAATGGACGCATCGTACGCCTGGCAAAATGCACGTGTTCGACCATTGTATCGCAGCAGGCAATCCAGTCATACCCCGTGCGACCGCTCATGACTGCTGCATCATCCCCGTTGCCGACGACAAGACGGGATGCCAGTGTATCCGGTGTCTGCTGTCCGCCTGTCAGCAGACGAATCAATCCAAATTCATCACGCCGCTTCATCTTTTATGCCCCTCCACTTCCTCCAGGATCAGCTTGCCTTTGCACTTGCCACACACATATTTGCGTACATCCATCTTCCGCTGCCGCAAATACCGCATACCGCACGCTTTACAGACAAGTGCATAGCGCGGTTCACGCCTTTTTTGCACAGATAGCCCCAGCGACTGGCAATAGCGGCTTCCTCCTACCTGCCGGAGCAATTGCTTAAAGTCCGCATCCTTATGCTTGTACCCTCTTCCGGCCAGATGAAGATGATAATGACACAACTCATGCTTAATGATACCCTTCAACTCTTCTATACCGAACGTTTCGTAATGCTTCGGATTAAATTCAAGATTGTGCGTCCGCAACACATACCGTCCGCCCGTTGTCCGTAGGCGTGAATTAAAGGAAGCTCGGTGCCGAAACGGAACTTTAAAATAGGTAAAGGAAATCTCTTCGACAAGCCGCTGCAGCTCAGTGTCTACCATCGTCGCTTCCCCTCTTCTGTTTCACCATTTGTCAACAGTCCCAACATGCGCTACACTGTGAACATATAGATCACACAAGGGGGAACCTGTTGTATGCATTACTGTATCCTATCCAATGAAAACCGGATTGAATTCATTTCAATGCCAGCTGATTATATGTACCAGCTTGTCGCCCTACTGCGCCGCCTGCACAAGGAAATCGATAAGCTTACGACAGCAGATCGTCCGATCCTGCCTGTTGTAATCGGAGAATGTACAGAACTTGAACTCCATAACAGTGAGTATGCGGTTGTGTCCGGACTCGATTATCTCGCTGCTCTTGAACGCCGCTTTGCTGCGCTCAATGAAGAAAACTATCCACTTATATCGCTTCTAACAGAGATTCGTGCCCTGCACGCACAGCTTGAATATCTCGTCGAAGAAGGCGAATACGCCTAGAAAGGTGGCAACTCCCCTGCTTCCCGCATACAGTAGGTAGAAACGACGCCTACCGTCAAGGGAGGAGAGAAGCATGCCCCAGTGGCTCAAACGCCAGCTGATGAAAGCCTTTCAGACGAAAAACCGGCGGCAGATTCTCCTGCTGAATGACTGCTGGTTTCTGTATCAAGATAAACAGGGGGGCCGAAACTAAACCGTTTCGCCCCCTGTTATTTTTTATTCTGGCGCAAGCATCGTCAAGCCAACACGCCCTCTGTTCCGATCCACATCTTGCACCCATACCGTTACAATATCTCCGACCGATACGACATCAAGCGGATGTTTAATAAAACGACGGCTCATGCGCGAGATGTGTACAAGCCCGTCATTTTTCAAGCCGATGTCTACAAATGCCCCGAAGTCTACAATATTACGTACCGTTCCCTGCAACTCCATACCCGACTGCAAGTCTTTAATATCCAGCACGTCTTTTTTGAGCAGCGGCTTATGCAACTCTTCACGCGGGTCACGACCCGGGCGCAGCAGACTTGCGAGAATATCCCGCAACGTCGGCACACCGATGCCAAGCCCTTCTGCCATCGATTCCACGGCTACCCCCCGCAGCTTTTCTCGTGCATCCTCACTACCGATTTCGTCTGCAGTAAGTCCAAGCTTGCTGAGTAAACCGTGTACTGCTCCGTATGACTCGGGGTGGATCGGCGTATTATCAAGCGAGTTATCTCCATCCGTGATACGCAAAAAGCCAATGCACTGTTCATACGTTTTCGCGCCGAGACGCGGCACATCCTTTAGCTGGCTGCGAGATTGGTATTTTCCACTCTCTTCGCGGCGGGCTACGATATTTTTGGCTACCTGCTTCGATACACCTGATACATACTGCAAAAGCGACGGCGATGCAGTATTTACATCTACGCCAACATAGTTGACAGCGGATTCGACAACAAACTGCAGGCTGTCCGTCAATTTCCCTTGTGATACATCATGCTGGTACTGGCCGACACCGATTGATTTCGGATCGATTTTGACAAGCTCGGCAAGCGGGTCTTGCAGGCGACGTCCGATGGATATCGCACTTCGCTCAGCCACATCAAGCTTGGGAAACTCTTCACCCGCCAGTTTAGATGCCGAATACACACTAGCCCCTGCTTCATTCACAATAATATAAGAAACATCCTGTTTGATCTCTTTCAGCATATCCGCAGTGAACTGCTCTGTTTCCCGTGATGCCGTTCCATTCCCAATTGCAATAATGGCGACATTGTGCCGCTCGATCAGTGCGGTTACCGCTTTTTTTGCTTCCGCAACTTTACTTTGCGGTGGAGTTGGATATACCACCGTTACTTCGAGTAGCTTGCCTGTCTCATCAATCACGGCTACCTTACAGCCTGTCCGGTATGCCGGGTCCAGTGCAAGTACGGTTCGACCACGCAATGGAGCCTGAAGAAGCAATTGGCGCAAGTTCTCGGCAAAAATACGAATTGCCTGCTCTTCCGCTTTTTCGGTAAGCGCATTCCGTACTTCCCGCTCTACTGCTGGAGCAACCAGACGCTTGTAGCTGTCTTCTAATGCTTCCTTGAGTACATCTGCTGCAATACTCCCCCGGCGAATCTGCTTGCGCTCAAGCCTCTCAAGCACCGGCGCTGCATCTACGTCTACCTTAATGCGAAGGATGCCTTCCCGCTCGGCGCGGTTAACTGCGAGTATGCGGTGCGGTGCCATCCGACTGACTGGCTCCTGGTATTCATAATACATCTCATATACATTCTTGCCGTCCGGCTCGTCTTCTTTCTTCGCCGTAACGAGAATGCCGCGCTTCATTGTATAATCACGTACCCAACTGCGCACATCCGGCTCATCTGCTACTTGCTCCGCGATAATATCTTTTGCACCTGCCAGCGCTTCTTCGGTGCTATTCACACCTTTTTCGCTATTCATATAGCGCATAGCTTCTTTCTGTACATCTCCTGAACGTGCGGTAAGCAGGAAAGTCGCCAACGGTTCAAGTCCTTTTTCTTTAGCCATCGTGGCACGTGTACGCCGCTTCTGGCGATACGGACGGTACAAATCTTCTACCTGCTGAAGTTTGACAGCGGAACGGATGTTGGCCTCAAGTTCATCTGTTAGTTTATCCTGCTCTGCAATCAGTCGAATCACTTCTTCTTTTCGCTCTTCAAGCTGACGGAGATACTGCACGCGCTCTTGAATATCACGAATTTGATTCTCATCCAGCGTTCCTGTCATTTCTTTACGATAGCGGGCAATAAACGGTACGGTAGCCCCTTCATCCAACAGCTCTACTGTTCTCTCTACCTGTCCGACCTGCAGTTGCAACTCTGACGCGATTAATCGACTCATTTCTTTGCGTTCCATCGGCACCCATCCTTTTGTAAGCAAGAAAAAAAGCTACCGTTATGCACAGCAGCTATGTTGCGTTCTATTTACGAAATAACGTTTAAAAATCAATAAGTCCTAAACTAATCTGGAGAGCGTCATTTACCCGATCCATCATCTCTTCATCAAGATGTGTGATTTTGTCTGTTAGCCGCTGCTTATCGATCGTGCGGATTTGTTCTAGAAGGATGACGGAATCGCGATCAAATGCATACGACTTCGCATCGATCTCCACATGAGTAGGTAATTTGGCTTTCTGTATCTGTGCGGTAATGGCTGCGACGATAACTGTCGGACTAAAACGGTTTCCAATATCATTTTGAATCACTAAAACCGGTCTTACACCGCCCTGTTCCGAGCCCACGACAGGGGATAAGTCCGCAAAATATACATCGCCACGCTTCACAATCACACACTACACCCCGCTCACTAAACGTCCCAAGGTTGAATCTGCTTCTTCTTCGGCCTCAAAAGCCTCACTTGCCATATGCAGATTGATATTCGCCATCTCCATGTATCCGCGCTGCATCATCTCGCGAATATGGCGCTTCTTACGCTCTTTCAAATACAGTCTCATCGCTTGACGGATAAACTCGCTACGATTCGATTTTTCTTTTTCCACTAAACCATCTACTTCCTGTAAAAGATGATCAGGTAAGCTAATCATGATACGCTTTGTGTCCATTTTCGACAAGACCATCGCACCTCCAACAACACTATACAACCGCTTAGCAGCTTTCAAAACACCGCGTTCTATTTTATTACCATTATGTCGTATGACAGACAAAAATATACTGCAAACGGCGGAAATGCGGGAGATTTCGACTCCCTTAGTTACCATTCGAGCAATCGCGGCAAATTCCTGCCTTACCCCGCTACTTTTTAGAGGGGGATTTTATTCTTACTGATTGTACCATGATTCCCTTGTGGTCACAACCGCACACTTCAGTGGATTCGCTGTCTATTCTTGACAAAAACTAGACAGTAACAGGTTAGACGTAGCGATCCGCATTCCTTCTTCGACATATACCCGTGGCACACGCCGACTCACCATGCAAGTAACCTCATAATTGATCGTAGAGAGCCAGTCAGCCATCTCATCAACTGTAATTTCTTCGCTCCCCTGGTTCCCAATCAGTACAGCTTCATCACCAACTGCTACGCCTTCGATTCCTGTTACATCGACCATGAATTGATCCATGCATACTCTGCCGACAATCCGAGCCCGCTGTCCGTGAATTAGCACTTCCCCACGATTCGACAGCAGTCGGTTGTATCCATCCGCATACCCGACAGGAATGGTCGCGATGACGGCCTCGTTCTTTGTAATATGAGTGGCACCGTAGCTAACCTTCGTCCCCACAGGCACACGCTTAACGTGGCTGAGACGTGCTTTCCACTGAAATACCGGACGTAGCTTCATACCCGTTGTTTTCATATAAGGAGACGGGTACTGTCCGTATAAACTAATGCCCAGACGGATTATATGACGGCTTTTATGTGGATAGAACATCGTAGCTGCAGTGTTGTTCGTGTACAACAATGTGGGATGGATTCCTCCTGTTTCCAGACAGGCTACCAACTCTTCATAACGTCTCATCTGTTCCATTGTATAAGCCTGATTTTCTTCATCAGCTGTGGCAAAGTGCGTAAATACACCTTCCACTTCAATCCATTCATTTTGACAAAGTGCAGCAAACGCAGAAAGCTCTTTTTTCTCACGAATTCCGATCCGCCCCATGCCTGTATCAAGTTTAATATGAACACGTGCTTTTTTCCGTGCGGCTTCTGCCTGACGTATGATCTCTTCTAGCAGCTCTACCTGGTATACAGTCATGGCGATATCATGCGCAAGTGCTAACGCAATGCCCCGAGCCGGAAAGGAACTAAGCACCAAAATCGGCGCGGCAATTCCCTTTATGCGCAGCTCAAGCGCTTCATCAAGGAGCGCAACCGCAAGCCATTCCGCTCCTTCACGTAGCGCTTTATTAGCTACCTGAAAAGCACCATGTCCATATCCATCCGCTTTTACAACAGCCATGATTTTCGTCTCAGCTGGGAGATGCTCCCGAAACGTTCGCATATTCTCCCCTACTGCATCAAGATCAATTTCCGCCCATACATCACGGTAAAAATACTGTTCATCCATTGTTATGATCCTTCTTTCTTCGTCTACAAGTAATTACATCACCTACTTAAGTATATAAAAAACGAAACTGAGTGCATAGCCTATACCGCCTGTACCCGCCTTTACATATGATGCGATAGGTGAGTTTCACGTCACGTATAAAAGGAGGTGCTAAAATGGCAGAGAAAAAAATTCGGACACGTAAACACCACTCCGATTCGGGTAGCCAGCGTCTAACCGGCATCGAACAGTCTATAGGCGAGATGGAAAACCGTATGAATGAAACAAAGCAAAGTATTCATAAAATCGAAGGCATGTTGAAAGAATTAAGTCATCCCAAAAAAAGAGCAGCAATCCACAAGCAAGCCACTTCCCAAGCAGAACGTCCACATCGTCCACGCCGATCACTATTCAGTTTGTTTACCGGCAAGCATCAGGAAGAACCCCGCAAAAGCTCCTTACTTGCCAGCCTTACCGGTGGTGGATTCAAAGCATCTGATCTAACTACTATAGCGGAACTGCTGCAAAATCCAGCCGTTCAATCGCTGCTAAAAAACAATAGCCCTGCAAAAAGCAATAGCCGTAAAAAAGGAGCGAAGAAAAACCGGAAAACCAAAGGAAACAATCCTATAACGGGCGCACTCGGAAACATGGACATGGCCCAGATTATGACACTGCTTCAGAACCCAGCCGTACAGGCAATGCTGAAAAACATACTGTAACAGAAAAAAGCACGTACCCTTGGACAAGGATACGTGCTTTTTTTATGAGTACCGATGGTCGGGGTCGAACCGACACTCCTTACGGAACACGATTTTGAGTCGTGCGCGTCTGCCAATTCCGCCACATCGGCAAGTGGCGTGCCCGGAGAGACTCGAACTCCCAACCTTCTGATTCGTAGTCAGACACTCTATCCGATTGAGCTACGGGCACATTATGAAAATAAATGGAGCGGACAACGAGACTCGAACTCGCGACCCCGACCTTGGCAAGGTCGTGCTCTACCAACTGAGCTATGTCCGCTCGAGTAAGAATCCACCAACTTACAATGATAGTAAGTGATGAGCCATACTGGACTCGAACCAGTGACACCCTGATTAAAAGTCAGGTGCTCTACCAACTGAGCTAATGGCTCGCTATAAAATGGCTGGGGTACCTGGATTCGAACCAGGGAGTGACGGAGTCAAAGTCCGTTGCCTTACCGCTTGGCTATACCCCAATAAAACTGGTGGAGGGGGACGGATTCGAACCGCCGAACCCACAGGGAGCGGATTTACAGTCCGCCGCGTTTAGCCACTTCGCTACCCCTCCATATTATATTAATGCCGGCGAAAGGACTTGAACCCTCAACCCCCTGATTACAAGTCAGGTGCTCTACCAGTTGAGCTACACCGGCATATGGTGGCTCGGGACGGAATCGAACCGCCGACACGAGGATTTTCAGTCCTCTGCTCTACCAACTGAGCTACCGAGCCATAAAATTATGTGTGAATAAATGGCGGAGCCGACGGGACTCGAACCCGCGACCTCCGGAGTGACAGTCCAGCGTGAACTCCAACTTCACCACGGCTCCGCATCTAGGAAGATAATTGGTTGCGGGGGCAGGACTTGAACCTGCGACCTTCGGGTTATGAGCCCGACGAGCTGCCAACTGCTCCACCCCGCGACAATACAACTTAAGTAAAAATATGGTGGAGGATGACGGGATCGAACCGCCGACCCTCTGCTTGTAAGGCAGATGCTCTCCCAGCTGAGCTAATCCTCCATATCATGGTGACCCGTAGGGGATTCGAACCCCTGAATGCATGCGTGAAAGGCATGTGAGTTAAGCCGCTTCTCCAACGGGCCATGGCTCCGCAGGCCGGACTCGAACCAGCGACCGATCGGTTAACAGCCGATTGCTCTACCGACTGAGCTACTGCGGAATAGTGCCATATGAAAGTGTTATAGCACCTTCAAAACTGAATCGAAACGAAACGTAAGTTGTATTGGTTAAGCCCTCGACCGATTAGTATTCGTCAGCTCCGCACATTGCTGCACTTCCACCTCGAACCTATCTACCTCATCATCTATAAGGGGTCTTACCAGCTTATGCTGTGGGAAATCTCATCTTGAGGGGGGCTTCACGCTTAGATGCTTTCAGCGCTTATCCCGTCCGCACATAGCTACCCAGCTGTGCTCCTGGCGGAACAACTGGTGCACCAGCGGTGCGTCCATCCCGGTCCTCTCGTACTAAGGACAGCTCCTCTCAAATTTCCTGCGCCCACGACAGATAGGGACCGAACTGTCTCACGACGTTCTGAACCCAGCTCGCGTACCGCTTTAATGGGCGAACAGCCCAACCCTTGGAACCTACTTCAGCTCCAGGATGCGATGAGCCGACATCGAGGTGCCAAACCTCCCCGTCGATGTGGACTCTTGGGGGAGATAAGCCTGTTATCCCCAGGGTAGCTTTTATCCGTTGAGCGATGGCCCTTCCATGCGGAACCACCGGATCACTAAGCCCGACTTTCGTCCCTGCTCGACTTGTAGGTCTCGCAGTCAAGCTCCCTTGTGCCTTTACACTCTGCGAATGATTTCCAACCATTCTGAGGGAACCTTTGGGCGCCTCCGTTACCTTTTAGGAGGCGACCGCCCCAGTCAAACTGCCCGCCTGACACGGTCCTTCATCCCGGTAAGGGATGCAAGTGAGAAGGCCAGCATTGTCAGGGTGGTATCCCAAGGACGCCTCCCCCGAACCTGACGGTCCGGCTTCAACGGCTCCCACCTATCCTGTACAAACAATACCAGCATTCAATATCAGGCTGCAGTAAAGCTCCATGGGGTCTTTCCGTCTTGTCGCGGGTAACCTGCATCTTCACAGGTAGTATGATTTCACCGAGTCTCTTGCCGAGACAGTGCCCAAGTCGTTACGCCTTTCGTGCGGGTCGGAACTTACCCGACAAGGAATTTCGCTACCTTAGGACCGTTATAGTTACGGCCGCCGTTTACTGGGGCTTCGGTTCAAAGCTTCGCCTTGCGGCTAACCTTTCCCCTTAACCTTCCAGCACCGGGCAGGCGTCAGCCCCTATACTTCGCCTTGCGGCTTCGCAGAGACCTGTGTTTTTGCTAAACAGTCGCTTGGGCCTTTTCACTGCGGCCCCCTCGCGCTTTGACACGCTACCGGGGCACCCCTTCTCCCGAAGTTACGGGGTCATTTTGCCGAGTTCCTTAGCAAGAGTTTTCTCGCGCGCCTTAGGATTCTCTCCTCGCCTACCTGTGTCGGTTTGCGGTACGGGTACCTCACTCCTCGCTAGAGGCTTTTCTTGGCAGTGTGAGATCAGGGACTTCGCTACTATAATTCGCTCGCCATCACAGCCTGGCGTTACAGTGTACGGATTTGCCTATACACACGCCTCACTGCTTGGACAGACATAACCAGCAGTCTGCTCACCCTACCCTCCTGCGTCCCCCCGTTGCTCAAACGGAGTGGAGGTAGTACAGGAATTTCAACCTGTTGTCCATCGCCTACGCTTTTCAGCCTCGGCTTAGGTCCCGACTAACCCTGAGAGGACGAGCCTTCCTCAGGAACCCTTAGGCTTTCGGCGGAAAGGATTCTCACCTTTCTTTTCGCTACTTACACCGGCATTCTCACTTCCTGCCGCTCCACCAGTCCTTCCGGTCTGACTTCACTGCTGCAGGAACGCTCCCCTACCACTGACACCAACGGTGTCAATCCACAGCTTCGGTACTACGCTTAGCCCCGTTACATTTTCCGCGCAGAGTCACTCGACCAGTGAGCTATTACGCACTCTTTAAATGGTGGCTGCTTCTAAGCCAACATCCTGGTTGTCTGGGCAACTCCACATCGTTTCCCACTTAGCGTAGATTTAGGGACCTTAGCTGGTGATCTGGGCTGTTTCCCTTTTGACTACGGATCTTAGCACTCGCAGTCTGACTCCCGGACCGACTGTATCTGGCATTCGGAGTTTGACTGAATTTGGTACCCCGCGAGGGGCCCGCGTCCAATCAGTGCTCTACCTCCAGTACAGGCATCCGAGGCTAGCCCTAAAGCTATTTCGGGGAGAACCAGCTATCTCCGAGTTCGATTGGAATTTCTCCGCTACCCACAC
>NZ_AP017312.1:4090000-4116770 GCF_002355375.1 Aneurinibacillus soli
ATCCGCCAGCAGGTTCAAAGCATCAGCATCGAGAATAAGCGGTACATTGATTGCATTGATTACCCCCGCAAGCCAGCGAACTCCACCCGGCCAGGTACCAATCCCCGGCCCAATGGCGACCACATCAAAGGACTGCAACCGTTCGCGCAATCTTCCCACACTGTCAGACGCAAAATGACCGTTCTCTTCCGGTATCGCCCAAAAAACCGGTTCACTAATACGGGCTGTTACCGTCGGGAGCACAGATTCGGGAACCGCTAGCGTCAGCAATCCACACCCGGTATGCAGGCCAGCAGATGCAGCTAGCACCGGAGCACCTGTCATCTCCCGTGATCCGGCTAGGATAAGAGCACGGCCATACGTTCCTTTGTGTGAGAAACGAGGGCGCGGCGGAAGTAACTGCCTTATGCTCGACTCTGTTAGCCAGACATCACACGCCTGTACAGCCAATGCGGCCCGTTCTGGAATTGAGATATCGGCTAGCACACATTCACCGCAGTAATCAGCACCTGGATACAGAACCTGCCCCCATTTCAGACAAGCAAACGTAACCGTCAGATCTGCGCGAACAGATCTGTTCGCAACCTCCCCTGTATCACTGTTAATGCCAGTTGGGATATCAACCGCTACCACAGGAGATTTTGACACATTCACGGCCTGCCCGATACTAGCATACGGCTCTCGAAGCTCACCTTTCGCCCCGATTCCGAGCAACGCATCTACAATAACAGCGGCCTGTCCCAGCTCTGCCATACACGCTTCTTCATGCCCCCGCCAGTGCTCATACCGATATCCGCAAGCGTCCAGTATACCTAGCTGCTGGCAAAATTCCTGGCTCCGCTTTGCTTTATCCCCGGCCAGCCAGAGACGTACATCACGTCCCGCATTAGCCAGATGCCGGGCAATAACCAGCCCATCACCGCCATTGTTACCCGGTCCTGCCAGAATGACAACCATCCCTTCCGGCCAGCGTCTGCTGATTTCCCGCACAACCGCCGCACCGGCATTTTCCATCAATACAAGGCTCGGAATGCCGATATGCTTAATGGTGAAGCGATCCATGTCACGCATTTGCTGCGCGCTCACCACGTACATGTTTTATTCCCTCCTAACCCGCAATCTATATGTATGTCCCGCTTATACTTGATATGCAGACAAGTCATCTACATCTCCAAAATCGCCTGTGCAGCCGCGTACTCTCGGCTGTGTGTAATCGAGATGTGACACCGGCATTCAACTGTACCGGCAATCTCCCGCAGTACTCGTTCCGCGATGTGTACGATTGGCCGACCATTTGCATCCGGTATAATCTCCATATCATAGAAGGACACAACACCGCCAATTCCTGTGCCAAGTGCTTTAGAAATCGCTTCCTTCGCTGCGAATCGCCCGGCAATATATTCAATGCGACGCCCTGGCGCTTCTGGCATCGCTTTTTGTTCTCGTGCCGTCAGCACACGCTGCACAAATGCATGCTCCTGCCGTTCTATAATCTTCTGAATGCGTGGAAGTTCTACAATATCAATTCCTGTCCCGATAATCATACGTTTCCCTCTTTTCTACATTCCCATTATACGCCATATCGCTCCACGGATGAAAAAGACGATAGAAAAGCCAGCTCTGCGAGTAACACAAGGCTGGCTTTTTTTATTTAATGCGTATTTACATATTCCTTAATACCCGCATACAAACTATCAGCAACCCCTTGCTGAAAATCCTCATCCTTCATTTTCGCCGCTTCCGAAGCATTGGTGATAAATCCGATTTCCACCAGGATGGAAGGCATTTTTGTATACTTAATCACGTAAAAATTAGCGGTGTGCACTTTACGGTCGAGAGACCCCGTAGCTTTAAGCAGATGTTTATGCACGATATTGGCATAATCTTTGCCACTCCCTCCTGCATAATAGTACGTTTCCGTCCCTGTTGCCGTAGCTGGACCGGAGTTAATATGAATCGACATGAACAAATCAGCCTGTTCCTTATTAGCCAGATTCGCCCGATCTTGCAGGGTTGGATATGTATCTCCTTCACGTGTCATCACAAGTTCAAACTTACTATCATTCCGAAGTAGCTCGGCTAGTTTCTGCGCCATGCCAAGCGTCAAATCTTTTTCTTGCAATCCATTCCCTACTGCTCCCGAATCTTTTCCACCGTGTCCGGCATCAAGCACGATTTTCACCTTATCTTTCGTTGCAAGCGGTACAATTGGAACTGGCGCAGGAGCCGGTTCAACAGTTCCCTGATCTGGCTCATCCTTCGTCGGCGGCGTAACCACAGGCGGCGGTGTAGTTGGCGGTTTAGGATTCCGTGAAGTCTCTGTAATCGCAAGCTGCAGATTGTTTCCGCTTGGCGTTACCGTATAACTTGCTTTTCCATCCAGTTCTATTACCACCCGAACCTGCTCAGGCGCAAACTGGCTATAGCGGACCGTTTTGATAATGGTATCAAATTGCTGTCCATTCGTCACCGATCCGTTTTTCAGATTGAGCTTGGCTTTATCCATATCCATCACAATCCGATTCGGCCCGCTCATGGTGAATGTTTTGGCATCTACTTTTGCATCCGCTACAATCATGAATCCTTGCTCTGTCTGCTGAATCTTCGTAATGGACGCTACTTTTGCAATCGGTTTCACCGCTGTTACACCAGAAGTCGGCTTGTCCACTTTTTCGGACGTCGCATTTGTTAGATGCACACTCTTTGTTTTACTATCCCAGTCCACATTCATGCCTAGAAGTTCACCAACTGAACGGAATGGCAAAAAGGTGCGATCTGAAATAATCACAGGTGCTGTATCAAGCGTCCGCGTCGAACCGTCAATCTTTGCTTTTTTAGAATTAATCACCAGCTCGATTTTTTTGCTATTTCCTGTAATGGTCACACGCTGGCTCTTACTGTCCCAGCCGACATTCATTCCCATCGCGTCTTTCACCACATATACAGGCACAAGCGTCCGGTCATTTACCATTTGCGGGGGTACAGCTGAGCTTATTTTTTTTCCATTAATCCAAAGCTGAATATCCGGCGCTGATGCAGCCTGTACAACTGACGCCAATCCAAGCAAGAGGAAAAGGCACATCCCCATCCAGCAACTTATCCTTTTCATTGTCCTACCCTCTCTCCCTTTCGAAATACAAGAAAGCCGTACAATAGACACAAATTTCGACATAGTTCTTTCTTCTATTACGTATATCGGAAATATTTGCTTATATTGTACAACGGATAGATAAGAGGAATGAACCATTTTTTTCATTCCAAAAAAAATAATAAGCTGCCCCCCTTAAAGGAACAGCTTATTACGAATGATTGTTATTGCATGGCTTGCTTCTGTAAGTCTTCTTTCAGTTCACTACTACCCGGCTTCTGGGCATCTGCTTTGGCCGCTGCTGTACTTAAAACCATAATCTCTACCCGACGATTTTTCGCACGGTTCTCCGCTGAATCGTTAGGAGCAACCGGGTGGAATTCACCGTATCCAGCCGCAGATAAACGCTGCGGTGAAACCTTAAACTGCTCGATACTATAACGAACAAGATTGCTCGCCCGCATTGTGGATAGCTCCCAATTGGATGGAAACTGTGGTGTATGAATGGGAACGTTATCTGTATGCCCTTCGATCCGAATCGGATTATCAACTGTACCAAGAATTGTGAATACATCCTTAATAATCCCTACTGCTTCCGGCTGCAGATCAGCTTTTCCGTTCTCAAACAGAACCGTGCCCGTAAACGTCATTTTAATTCCATTCTGGTCAACTTTAACCTTTACGTCTTTATCAATGCCTTTTGCCTTCGCATACTGCTGAACTTTTTCTTTCACTTCCTCAAACTTCTCCTGCTCAGCTGCCACTTCATTTTTCTTCTTCGTCTTACCCGTGTTCACATTAACCGTTGGAGTCTGGGTAGAACCTGGAGCTGGCATGACAAGCGATGCGCCCGACCCCGTAATAGTAGAGAAGGAGTCCTTTAATGCCTGAAATTTTGAAGCATCGACTGCACTCATCGAAAACAAAACCAAAAACACAATAAATAATAGCGTCATAAAGTCAGCATACGAAACGAGCCAGCGTTCTAGATTAACGTGCCCCTCATGCTTCTGCTTCTTTCTGGACATTTACCTGATCACCGCCTGTAATATTGCGTGCACCTTCGGACAGGAATACAAGCAGTTTCTCCCGGAGTGCCACTGGATTCATCCCCTGCTGTACACCGATGATACCTTCCAGCGCAATCGTAAGATAGAGCACTTCATCTTTAGACTTGCCCTTCAGTTTCTCGGCAAAGGGAAAGAAGAGTAGATTAGCAAATGCTACCCCGTACAGTGTGGCAAGGAACGCCGCACTGATCATCGGACCAAGCGATCCCGGCTCATTCAGATGGGTCATGATCACGACCATGTGCATAACGGTACCCATAATCCCGATTGTTGGAGCATAGCCCCCGGCATTCTCAAAGACTTTTGCTCCACGCGCATGACGAGCTTCCATAGCTGAGATGTCATATTCAAGCATCTCGCCGATAACAGACTGATCTACCCCGTCAATCGCACTGCGAAGCCCGCGTGAAATAAAGGGGTTCTGAATCTGTTCAATCTCTTGCTCCAGTGAAAGAAGACCCTCACGACGTGCTTTGCCCGCCAGATCTTCCATCTGATTAACGAGACTGACATAATCCATCTTTTGTTCATTGAAAAGCTTTTTTAGCAGTTTTGGAATATTCTTCATTTCTGTCATTGAAACCGATAACGTTACCGCTCCAATCGTCGCACCGATAACAAGCACAAACGAGGACACACTCCATAGAAGGCTTAACGATCCTCCCTCATGAGTAAACCCGAAGATGACCGCAACCAGAGCTATGAGAATTCCTGCAATCGAGGCTAAATCCATTTGACATCCCCTATTTCTCTACGTAATTATTGGTTAATTTTTAACCTGTCTTTTATTTATATCGGCATTCAGCCCCTAAGTTCAAGAACAAATTCAAAGAATTTGGTAGATGTTCACTAAAAAAGCGCCAAATCGGCGCTTTTTCCATTTAATTATAAAAATTTAAATTGGCCATACTTGCTGATGATAAGCCATCTCCCAAAACATATATTCAAATTTAGTCGTAATAATAAAATGCTTTTCTAATACTTTCCGTTCCGCCACCGATATTCCCGCCGCAAGCTCATCCATGAGTGACGCCATCTGACTCGCCATCTCATCCATTTCTTCAGATGCATACATCCGAATCCAATCATGGTACAGCGGTTGTGATTCCGGTAGACCGGCTTCTGCCAGACGCTTTCCGATGTGAGCATATCCCCATATACACGGCAACAGACAGGCAACAAGTTCTGCTAGCGAACCGGTCTGAGCTACCGAAAGCATGTATTTCGTATAGGCTAGATTCATCGGAGCAGGTTCGGTCTGCTCTAATTCTTCCCGGGTAATCCCGAACCGGGCTGCATATTGGCGGTGTAGTTCCATCTCGGTGTGGAGAAGCCCCTCTGTAACCGTGGAGAACAGCTCCATCGTGTGTAAATCACGGGCCTTAATGACGCCATAAGCATACAGTTTTGCGTAATCGATCAAATAAACGTAATCCTGACACATATAATAGCGAAATGATGCGGTATCAAGCGTGCCATCTCCAATTCCCTGCACAAACGGATGCTGCAAATAACGTTCCCAGTATTCCTTCCCAGAACGCAATAAATAGTCTGTAAACTTCTCCTGCATACGATCTCCCCTATTACTGACTTTTCGTTTGCTCTTCATTCCTCGTCTCCCCGTTTAGAAGCTCCTGTAAATACTTTTGCGTTCGCTCTTTGCGTGGATCAATTACTTGAGCTCCGTTCACCCGCTTTTCACGCAGAATATTGGATGGCGGAATCTGAGCCGATTCGAGCGTACTCCAGTCAATCTTATATCCAAGGTTCGCAAGACGAAGCATATCACTTGATGTCATGTTGGTTGTCACATACGGTGAGACTGCCTCTAATACGCTCGGAATACGTAGCAGGCTGGTTCCACTCTTCGCTTTTTCCGCCATCGCCTTTAAGAACTTGCGCTGGCGCTCCGTACGTGTAAAGTCTCCCATTTTATCGTGGCGAAAACGTACATACTGCAGCGCATGTCGACCATCGAGATGCTGCTGCCCTTTTTTCAGCACAATATCGTAATATCCATGGTCTTCGTACAAATAATACTCCATATCTTTTTCTACATACATATCGATGCCACCAAGTGCATCGACGACTTTCTCGAATCCCTGAAAGTCTGTCACCACGTAATATTGAATGGGCATGCCTGTAAGTTCTTCCACTGTTTCAGCCGTCAACTCAGGTCCACCCAGCTCATATGCGCTATTGATCCGATTTTTACGGTGGCCCGGGATGTCGACCCATGAGTCGCGCAACACGGAAAAGAGATGAGCTTTCTTCGTTACTGGATCGATGCTTGCAATCATAATGGAGTCCGAGCGCGTCGTTTCTTCATTCTCCCGCTTATCTACGCCAAGCAGCAAGACATTAACACGTTCTGTTCCTGTCCACTCCGGCAGCGAAGTGGCAGCGGCCGGATTTTTGATTTTGGAAGTGAAAGAATAGAAAGAATACGCATAATATGCGCCTCCACCCACTACAACAAGCAGTAGCGTGAGGAATAAAATTTTTATTATCCGTATAATCTTCATCGAAACAACGGAACATCCTTTCTTTAATAGCGAGCCAAACACCCTGTCTTATTATATCGTATTTGTAGATTTTCCTATAATTGATTATTGACGTGTAAATACTTGATGCGATGTATCATACACGCCGAAATATGTGCCATCTGGACGAAGAAGTTCATAGCTTCCCGCTGTTTTTTCCTTATGGTGCAGAACCGTAACGATTCCATTCTGCTCCAAGCCAAGCAGAAGTCCTGTTTCAACATTCACAGCCGATAAAGGTACCACTCTCTCCTCCGGTACTTGCGTTACCGATGAATACTGACGATTGGCCTCGATCGCACGAATGGCACCATAGAGTGACCAGTCATTCGCGGTTGAACTGCGTACATGATTAAGGAATGATACACTAACTGGAACAAGCTGTTCTTTAGCTCCGAATAAATACACCGGGCTACTATGCCTGAATTTCCCGGTTGGTTCAGCTGCCGCCACAATATGCTGTACCATCTGGCGGTCTGCCTCACTCACCTTCTGGTAATCCGTCACTTCTCCAACATGAATCACCAGAAACACAAACACAAGCAGACCTGTTACCGCTCCATATACAGCTCGTCTTCTAAGCAGAAGTCGGAATGCCATTTCCAGTAGAAGCACAATCCCGATGAAAGAAGGAAACACATTCCGCAGAGCAAGCCCTGTGTCATTTAGAACAAAAAACGGGGCAAGCGGAATCACAGTTAGAATTATCCCAAGTCCAGCCTGCATTGCTCGTCTTCCTCCAGATTGCTCCGCATCCCAAAGCAGGCGATAGGCCAACCAGCCGATTCCCACCGAAACAAACAAAATCGCAAGAACATAGAAATACGAATGGCGCTCTCCGAGTACACGGAGACTGTTCACAAATCCCTTCGAATAAAACTCACCGTGTACCTGAATCATAATGGTATAGAATTGATGAAACACGCCGCCTGCATGATTTAAGAAGCGCTCAGCCGCTACCGTCTGTCCTCTCTCCTCAACGTTCCCTCCAGCTTTACATACTACATAGTATCCAGCAATAAGCCCTACATTACTAATCGGCAGCAGAAGCCAGATCCATCTCTTTTTCCAAAGCAAAATCAAGCAGGAAGAAGCCGCCCCCAGTGCAATGATTTGCTCATAAAACCCGAACGATAGCAACTGAAACAAAAAGAACCCGATCAAATAACCTGCTTTTCTGTTTTTTTCAAGAACTTCAATTAGAAAAACAAGTGATACCAACATAAAAAACATGCCTACAACAAGCCTGGTCGAAGCAGATAACCAGTATGTCGCTTCACTTCCTACCGGCAGAAGACCAAATAACACCGCCGACAAAATCCCGAACGGAAGACCAAGTTTCCTAAAAACCCGATACAGCAAATAACAGCTAGCCGTATGCATGGCTGTCATAACAAATAGCGGAAACGCAAGGTTTGGCCAGAATCTCCCCCATACATACAGGTCCGCAAGCGAAGCCAGTGGCCGGGTATGGTACGTTAAATGCAAAAAAATCTCATGATATTTATCGTCATACATGCGATACAGCCCGTACTGTATCCAATCATCAATCGTAGGGTAATAATTCCAACCTGCATACCCGTACTTTAGCAGCATGGCTGTACTAAATGTAAGCCAGAAGAACGTCCAAACTGCTGATTGCTTATGTTTTCCATCCGTCATACGCGATTCTCCCTTCACACCAAAAAAGACAGGGCAATCATGCCCCTGTCTTCCCCTGTTGTCTTATCGCACTTCGATACATCTCCCTTACAGAGAAACCGTCACGCACAAAATAGTACCCGCTCAGTGGAAGAATGGCTGCATACTGTACGAGATGCAGCAAAACAGACAGAATTGCCACCTGAAACGCTGGAATCGCAAAAAGCGACAGCGAATAGACGCACGCATACTGAAATACGCCGATTCCTCCCGGTGCAGATGGGATCAACATAATCAGATTCGTCATCACAATGACAACCAAACTAGCGATCCATACGACATGCCCCTGTATGCCAACTGCTGTTAATCCCGCCACCGCTGACAAATATACGCAACCCCAACTGCAACCCAGATAGAATAATGTACGAATGCCTGCAAGTGGTGACTGCAAAAACATCACCTGTTCAAGTAATAGGAAAATCTTACGCAAAATACCCGGCAGACGCGTGGATGTGATCCACACCTGACGAAAGCGCATAGCGAGTATAAGTCCGATGCTTCCCACCACCATACCAGCGAGCAACATATCCCGAATTAGCCGAAGCTTCTCCTGCACTTCCACTTCAAATGGAATAAAGAATGCTACACTGACAGCAAACAGCGCAAGAATGAACACATCAAGCAAACGTTCCAGAACGAGATTCACACTGATGGTTCCATATTGTTTGACAGCTCGGCCAGCCGTTACAATGCGAACAATTTCTCCGATCCGGAATGGCAGCAGCATATTCGCCCCCGTTCCCATGCAGACAGACGCAAACATGTGTCGGAGTGGAATAGCCGTTGCCATGCCTCGACTCCAGGACAGTGCACGAAACCACTGGCTTGCGCCGAAAGCAATCACCGAAAGGAGAACATAAAAATAATGAACAGGATAGTGAATGAGACGCGCAAAATTAAGATGTCCGAGACTTCGATAGGCTAGAAACAAAAACAAACATGTGATCCCAATACCTGCAGCCAGCTTAAGTACGTTACCCTTCATGGCTGACTTCTTTCAATGCAGCGTACACGCCATTCCAATCGTTACTACGCACCTGGAGTGCATCGCGGAACATTTTCCATGAATCTGTAACGATATGAACTTTGGAATCATCCGAGTGACACAAGTTCACGGGAATCCGCTCAATCTGATAATCATACTTGCGAGCTAAAAACAGCATCTCAAAATCAAATCCAAAGCCCTGTATGGTAAGCTGCGGGAAAATCTTCTGGACTGCCGCGCGCGTAAATCCTTTGAATCCGCACTGTGTATCTGGAATCTGAAGACATAGAACCGTATTAATAAAAAGCGAGAAAGCGGCAGATGCAATTTTTCGCGACAGCGGGTATGGCACATCGGACTGTTCCGCATACAGATCACGCCCACCAATCACAAGGTCTGCTTTTTCCGTATCGAACACACGTAATGCTTCTCGTATACTTTCTAATGGATACGGCAGATCAGCATCCATAAAGAATACATATTTCCCCTGAGCAAGCAACATGCCGTGCTTAAGCGCCATACCTTTGCCCTGATTCGTTATCAGTGAAACAACCTGCAGATGAGGATGATTGAATGCCTGAACAACCGTGACCGTTTGATCAGAGCTGCCATCATCAACCACAATGACTTCATATTCAGTAAAATAACGGTCCATGAACGGCATGACCATTTCAAGTGTATGCGTAATCCGCTTTTCCTCATTATATGCGGGAATAATAAGTGATACTTCCACTTCGGAACACGCTCTTTTCTATAATAGAATGTCCAGAGAACTGTCTCTTCTCATGAGACATAATTATATCGAAAAAAGAGATGGCTGTACATGCTACACACGGGCATCTCTATCAAAACAAAAACGGGGACAGTAATGTTTTATTGAACAACTTTGACAGCAGCCTGGTCGCGCAGTTGTGCCTGTCCTTTCACTGCAACTTTTTCTTTGGCCTTCAAACCGTTTACAACAATAACGTGGCCAGAATCGCCCTCTGCTGTAATAATATCGCGTTTGATGGCACGATTCCCTTCGACAACATACACGTATTTCTTTCCATCCTTCTCAATAATCGCTTCCGTTGGAACAAGCAAACCGGATTTACTATCCATATTTTGAGTCAATACGTTCACTTTCATACCTGGAAGCAACCTGCCGTCCGAATTAGGAATCTGAAGCTCCACCGGAAACATTTTGGACTGCTTATCTGCCTGCTGACCTGTGTATGTGATGGATGCTTTTACGTTTGTTTTCAAAGCCGGAACTTCTACATCAAGCGGTATTCCCAGTTTGAACTTGGGGATCGATGATTCGGATACATTGATTTTGATGATAACAGGATTCACACTAATAATGGTTGCCATCTCCTGTTGTGACCCCACTACTTCTCCTTCTTCAAATGCCAGCGTCGAAAGCACCCCGCTAGTCGGGGCTGTAATGATTGTATCACGAAGCGCCGTTTTCGCTTTCTCTAGTCCCACTTGTGCTTGTTGCACCGCCGCCTTCGATGTTTTATCCAGGCTAACCTGCGCTTGCTTTAGCGCTGCGGATGCAGTTGTAATGGCCCCTTTGTTCTGCACATCTCCTTGAGCAGACTGATTCAAGGCGCTTTTCGCCTGCAGGAGCTGCCCTTCTGCTGCATCGAGCTGGGAAGTAGAAGCTGCTCCTGCCGCTACCAGGCTGCGTAGACGATCATAGTTCTGCTGGGCAATCTCTACATTTTGCTTGGCGATCTCAGATGATGTCTGCCCAGCTTCTTTAATTTTATAGGCGGTTTTTGCCTGATCCAGCGAGGATTTTGCACTATCCACGGATACTTGTGCCTGAGCAAGACCTGCCTGAGCTGTGCGTACCGCCGCCTCCGCCTGCTTCACACCGAGAAGATAATCCGTCTGGTCGAGCTTCGCGATGACCTGTCCCTTCTCTACATACTGTCCTTTTTTTACGGGTACAGATACAACTGTACCTGATAGCTTCGGTGTAATGCTTACAGTTGTTTTCGGAGAAATCTCGCCGAGTAGCTTATCTCCCGGCATGACACTCCCCTGCTTGACTTCTGCAACACTTACGGTTACGACTTTTGTATCTTGCGTAGCACCGCCTGCTGTCACACTTGCTTCTTTGGATTGGCCGCATCCGGTTATGGCTGACATCGCCAGCACACAGGCGACTCCTATACAAATCCCTTTTCGTTTCATGCCTGCGCTCCCCTCTTTTCTATATACTCTGCTGTACATCCTGATCTGGAACATTTCCTTCCTTACTCTTATTCTTTCGCAGGAATTTTGACCGAAGGCGATCCAGTGCTTCATAGCCAACAGGCACGACAACCAGGGTGAGCAGGGTCGAAGTAGTAAGACCCCCGATCACAACAATTGCCAGTCCAGGAGACATCAGCGAGCCTTTGACTTCGCCTAAGCCAAGCGGGAGCAGTGCCACAATCGTAGCTAGCGCTGTCATCAGAATCGGACGCAAGCGCGTGACCCCTGCTTCCAGTAGCGCCTCTCGAATCGGCATCCCTGCTTCCCGCTGCTGCTGTACACGGTCTACGTATACAATGGCATTCGTGACCACAACTCCAATCAGCATCAAAAATCCAATCAAGGCGGTTAAGTCAAGAGTCGAGCGTGTTACAAACAGCCCCACAAGTCCTCCGATTGCCGCCAGCGGAAGAGATAACAGAATCGAAAGCGGAGCCATCGCATTGCCAAATGCAATCACCATTACGATATAGACCATGACAACAGCCGCACCGAGCGCATAAAACATCTCTGTGAAGCTCTTCTGCATATCTTCACTTACGCCTCCAGATGAAATCGAAACACCAGCTGGAAGCGTAAGCTTTCTAAGTTCTGCATTCTCTGCAGAACTGACGCCTTCTTTATTCGCCGACGCAATATCGGCTTTAATTGAGATATATTCTTTTTTGTCACGACGCATAATCTCAGCCGGCGCTTCTTCCTTCTTCACATCTGCAATATCTGAGAGGAACACTTGCTGCCCCGATGGCGTACGTAACTCGACACCCTTAATTTTTTCTACAGAGTTGCTGTCTTCTTCTTTCAAGCCCAGCATGAAATCATACTCTTCTTCATCAATTTTAATTTTGCCAATTTTATTGCCGCCGACCAGACTATTGATATCCCCGCTAATCTGAGACGGAGATAGCCCCCATTCAGCCGCTTTGTCTCGGTCTACACGGATAATTACTTCTGATTTTTTATCCGAAAGATTGTCATTTACATTAAACAACTCTGGATTTTTCTTCATATGTTCTTTGACCTGTTCAGCCGCTTCCTGCAATGATTCTTTACTCGGTCCGTTCAGCACAACTTCATAGGCTTCATTGGCCCCATTACTGATCTTATTGATCGTAAATTTCGTCTCGGCCGGAATCATCGGGTCTGTTTCTTTACGGAATGCATCTACTATCGCACCTGGGTTCGCACTGTCTTTAAGCATGACAAACATGGACGACTTATTATCTTGACCGCCGCTTCCGATTACCGTTTCAATGTAATCCACTTCTGGATGCTTCTGCATCACAGTCTGCAACTTATCTGTCATCGAAGCGGTTTCCTCCAATGCTGTCCCCTTCGGCATCGTCAGCTGTGTCTGAATAATGCCTAGCTTAGAATCGCCAAACATGCTAACATTCAGCAAGCTAACCAGCCCAAAACTGCCGACAAACAATACCAAAGCAATCGCCGCTGTCAGAAGTTTATGACCAAGTGACCAGGTAAGCAAATTCACGTACGTATGCGTGAGACGACCCGATTTATGTTCTTTCACTTTAGTAGAACGAAGCAGCAACAGCTTGGTCATAAGCGGAACAACCGTGACCGCTACAAGCAAGGAAGCGAGCAAGGAACAAACAACCGTAATCGCAAACGGTCGAAAAACCTCGCCTACGATTCCACTTACGAATGCGATCGGCGCAAAAACGGCAATTGTCGTAATTGTGGAAGACGTAATGGCATTGGTTACTTCTTTAGCAGCCAGACGAATAAGCGCTGTATTTCGCATTTGGTTCATTTGCAGATGGCGGAAAATGTTTTCAATTACAACAATGCTGTCATCCACAACCCGTCCGACCGCAATGGCCATGCCGAACAGTGTCATCATATTAAGTGTCAAGTTGAGCCAGTTCATAAAAATCAGACTGACCAGAATAGACAGCGGTATGGAAACGAGTACAATAATGGTTGATTTCATATTACGAAGGAAAAGCAGAATCATGATCGAAGCCATTACAGCACCCATGATCCCTTCTTTCATCATGCCCGAGATGGAATTTTTGATGTTGACAGAAGAGTCATATACCGTTTTGATACGAAGGTCGGGATAGCGCTTCTGCATCTCTTCCAGTTTTTGCGTCACGAGTTTGCCCGTTTCTACGGTATTGCCTTCTCGTGATTTATACACACGCAGGCTAATACCCGGCTTACCATCTAAATAACTGATCTGTTCCTGTTTCACTTCGAATTCAACATCTGCAATGTCCCCAACTTTGACATAGGAGAGACCGCCGTTCATACCTGCAGGCAGAAACAGCTTTGTATTGCGGATCTGCTCTACGTTGGTGAACTTCGTAAGCACGCGGACGGCATTGTCTTCGCCGTTAATCTTAACCGTTCCCGCCGGAATCCCGACATGATTGGATAAGACGAGCTGTTTGAATTGGGAAGGAGAAAAACCGTACTGATTGAGTGCAGCAAGCTTCGGATAGATACGTACCTTACGAATTCTATCCCCTATCACTGATACACTTTCGACCCCGGTAATTCCCTCAAGCTCGGGTTTTACTGTATTGGTAATCAGTGAGTCGAGTGATTCGGCTGAAGCGTTCTCATTTTTAGGCGCGACCGAGACATAATAGATCGGCTCTGAGCTAAATCCTTCTGTGCTGATCTGCGGTCGCTCCGCATCGACCGGAAGCTTGACCCCGGATACTTTGCGCTCCACCTCATCACGTGCCTTATCGACATCTACACCAGAATTCAGCATGATAACCAGCACGGAAGCGTTGTCACGTGATATTGTATTTAAGTACTTAATGCCTTCAATTTTGTCTACGGCTTTCTCAAGTGGCTTCGTCACATCATCTAGCACATCTTCCGGAGCTGCATTCGGATAAACGGTCTCGACTATGACAACAGGAAACGAAATATCTGGCATATTCTCAACTTTGAGAGATAAAGCAGATACAATTCCGCCAAGAATAATTAAAACAACGATGATAATCACGGCCGCTGAGTTTTTTAATGAGAATCGTGTAAGAAATTCCAATCGTTTGCCCCCTTCCTCTTTGAACTATCCAAATAGATCCGATTTTTTTCATATTTATCATATATGTGAATAATTTACCACTAGATTATTACGAACAAAACAGTTAAATAGTTGCAGTAATTTGTAAAAAACTGCACAAAAAAAGAGCGGACTGACCGCTCTTTTATCCTTTACTACACCTATACAAATGCATCTCAAATACCTGGAAACAGTCCCATAGACGTCAACCATGCACTAATCTGCTGTAATTGCCCGATATAAATCAGAATCCCCATCCCGATCAAAAGCCAGCCACTTACATGTTTAATGACCGGCATCCAGCGATTCAGACGGCGAATCGCTTGTACGGAATAAAGCATAACAAACGAAATCAACAGAAACGGAACACCAAGCCCGAGCGAATATACTGCCAGCAAAAAAATCCCGGTGTTAACCGTAGCCACATTCCCGGCTAACAAAAGAATCGAGGATAGTGCCAGCCCGACACACGGCGTCCATCCAGCCGCAAATGCCATACCAAGGAGCAGAGAAGAAAACCAACGTCTGTTCTGAATACGAGACATATCAAATCGCTTCTCCCGCGCTAGCCAGCTCATCTGCAACCAGCCAATCGTCTGGAAGCCAAAAATCACAATCAAAATTCCACTGAGTTGCATAAACAATTCGCGATGTGCCCGCAGGAATTGTCCCACATAGCTTGCCGCTGCACCAAGCATCACAAACACAATGGAGAATCCGACAATAAACGCAAGCGAGCGAAATAACAGTACACGCCGATCAATAACAAGCCGATCATGCTCAATCATCCCGCCTGTCAGATGCGTCACATATGCTGGAATCAACGGAAAAACACACGGAGAAAAAAACGAGATCAGCCCGGCTAGCCAGGCAAAAGAAACCGATACAGACTGCTCCATCCTATCACCTCGCACTTTACGCAGAAAACAATTGTACAGAAACCAGCGAGATATCATCTTCTAATTCTATCTGCGCTACCTGTTCATTTAGTAAGCACTCGACAAACAGCTGATTATCCAAAAAGTAATGCCGTTTCATTCGTTCGTCTAAATCGGCCAGTGACTCCGACAAAAAGGTACCCGGCTTCTCAACAAATCCATCCGTGAACAGAACGATTTTCGTCGATGATGTGTAGGAAAACAATCCTTCTTCTACTTGTATATCTGGAACCATGCCAATCGGTACACATCCTTGATCCAGAATGTACACTTCTCCCTCATCATTGATTGCACGCCCAGGCGTATGTCCTGCGTTTGCATACCACACCATTTGCCGATTCGTATCAATCAGCAAATATATCGCTGTGAAATAAAATCCGCTATACAAACCCTCTGGCTCTTTTTCCTTAAACAAGCGAAACATTTGCTCGTTCAGCTCCTGCATCACGAGCGTAGGCGTTTGTAGCCGGACAATCATTCCACGAAGAAGTGATCGAATAGATGAACTCACCAGCGAAGCGGAAACCCCATGTCCAGCCACATCAATAATAATAACACCATAGCGATGCTCATCAATGCGATACCAGCAGTACATATCTCCGCCAAGGTCTTCTGATGGGCGATAGATCCCGTTTATCCGGATGTACTTATTCTCGATCGGTTCACTCAGCATGACACGCTGTACCTGGCGTGCTAACCAGATTTCTTTTTTTAATTTTTCTTCAACCCGACGAGACTCTGTAATATCAATTAATACCGCTACATAGTTCATCACATTTCCGTCTGTATCTAACATGGCCGTAATCGTAATATACTGCAAGTATATTTTTCCATTTTTATCACGATTCCAGATCTCGCCGCGCCAGCACCCCTTGTGAACAATTGAATCCCACATACTTCGATAAAACAATGAATCATGACGTCCTGAACTTAATAGATTTGGATTCTTTCCCATCACTTCGTGTGATTCATATCCAGTAATCCGCGTAAAGGCCGGATTCACCATGATAATATTCATATCTCGATCTGTAATGATTAAACCTTCAATTAAATCATTGACTACACGAACCGCAATTCGTTCTAACACTGAATCAAGATTGGAGTTGTCCATGTGAAAAATAGGCTAACGCCTCCTCACGCTGTTTAAACAAACGAATGAACTTATGAAATTTTACGATAGTAAAGATTTCTGCCACAGTTTCACTGATTCCTGCGACCACCATCTCTTTTTCCTGACGGCGTGCGCTAACAACCGTCTCCGAAATAATTCCGAGCGACAAGCTATTCAAATACTGGACACCTTGTAAATCGAGAATAAGTTGTTTTTGCGCCTGCTCTCTCAACTCCCAAACAGCTTGTTTGAATCCATCAACCGTATCAATCCGTACATCTTGTTCCCAGTGTAAGATCGCAACATCGCCAGCTTGTATCATCATCATCTGACACTCCTTCCCCTGATTATATAGGTATTCCAACTTTACGTTTCTCCATCACAACAGACAAGCTACTCTTCGTAAAGTTCAGTCTAACCTCATCCATAATGTTCAAAATTAACTGTATGCCTCGCCCGCGCGACTGGTCGTTCGTTTCTTGTCGTAACGTAATGGAAAAACAATCACCCGGCTCTGTCACTTCCATCACTAGACGATCAGGGAAAATCATCCAATACATATGGAAGTTTTCCTGTCCATTCTGAGTGATGTATTCATACGCATTGGTGCATGCCTCTTCCGCTGCCAGGCAAAGCAGGAGACTTTCTTTGCTGGTAAAACCAGCAGAACGCGCCACTTCACCTGTAATATCAAGTACCTGGCAAATATCCAGTTTCTTCGTAATCGTATACTTCCTAACATCCGTATGGTTCACAAAAACACCCTTACACCTTGAACTTCGATACCAGTTGACTTAATGCTTCGGACATACGCGCAAGCTCGTTAGCGGTGGATGACGTTTGTTGTGTACCTGCTGATGTTTCTTCCGTCACGGCTGCGATATTTTCCACTGACTTGAGTACCTCAGCCGCCTGAGCTGCCTGCTGCTCACTCGCTGCTGCAATTTCTGTTACACGATTCGCAGACTGACGAATCACTTCTACAATTTCTGCAAACGAATTACCCGCTTGAGCAGCTTCTTCATTTCCAACTTTCACTGCCTCCACCGAATCAGCCGTATTCTTTTGAATGGATTCAATCAAGGCAGCAATCTCTTTTGTTGCCTTTCCACTGCGCTCTGCAAGCTTGCGTACCTCATCTGCCACAACTGCAAACCCTTTGCCTGCTTCACCGGCACGCGCGGCTTCAATCGCTGCATTGAGTGCCAACAAGTTGGTTTGCTCGGCGATATCGTCAATTACTTCAATAATTTCACCAATTGCATCCGATTTTCCAGATAAATCTTCAATTCTTTGCGAAATAGTACGCATAGCCTCAATTGTACTATGAATAATTTCCCCACCATTATTTGCGACCGTAACAGCTGCTTCTGAATTAACCGCGGCCTGCTCAGCATTTTGTGCAACCTGCTGTACCGCATCCGTAAACTGATTCATCATTTCATGCATCGTTTCTGTCGATTGTGCCTGCTGCTGCGTACCGCTCGCAATCTCCTGAGTACTAGCCGAGATTTGCTCCGAGCTTGCCGCCAAATTCATCGCGCTTGTATTAATCTCCTTAATGACCTGATTAACGCCTGCAATCATTTTGTTAAACGAGTCAGATAAAAGCCCAATTTCATCTTCCGCTTGATTCGTACTCTGTACAGTCAAATCACCTTGTTCTGCTCGGGACATCAGACCAAGCATTTCTCTAACCGGTCCCACTACCATGCGGGAAATCAATAAGCCAAATGCAATCGCAGCAACGACTGCGAAAATCGTGATGCCAATAATCATAGCATTAGCCGCACTTTTATCGCTTTTCATTTGTTGAATAGAATCGTTTGCCATTTTATCGTTATAGGCAGCTAAGTCCGTAAGCAATGAATTTACTTTATCAAGAGGTGGCAATGCATATGTTTTGAATGCGTTGTATGCTCCTGCTTTGTCCCCTTTACTCAACGCAGCAAATGTTTTTTCACGCTCCGTACGATACGTAGCAAGTGAATCTTTAAATTGAGCAAAGCGGTCTTTTTCATATTGTGTTAAAACTAATGCGTCATAGTCTTTTATATCATCATTCAGCTTTTGAACCCGATCCGTAAATTCAGCCTCAAGTTTTTGAGATTGAGCCGGATCATTCGTCAAAATCCGGGCATACACAATCGCTTCGTTTGCACGGGAATGTGCCCGCATATCATTCACTAGACGAACCGGAACGAGTCGTTCAGAATAGAGAGCTTCTCCGCTCTTCTCCAACTGGTTCGTATAGTAGTATCCTACATAGCCCACGCCTGACAAAAAGATTGCTGTTAGCATAATAAGCGTTAGCACCTTATTTGCCACTTTCATATTTCGCAACCACGCCATTTTATCCACTCCTTATGATGTATAATGCAGCACATCAATCTCGTTTAATTCCTCAATGTTTAGTACCAGATCAAGATGTAATAGAATCACCAGCCGCTCATCAAAGCGGGAAATTCCTTCAATAAATTTACTTTGGACATTTCCAGACTCGGGTGCCGGCTCGATTGTATCTTCTTCTATTTCCAACACTTCGGTCACTCGATCGACAAGCATCCCGATTAGGCGCTCCTGTAATTCAACTACAACAACACGTGATTTCCTTGTGACATCACACTGTGGCATGCCAAAGCGCTGGCGCATATCAATGACGGGAATGAGTTGTCCGCGCAAGTTGATAATACCCAGTACAGAAAACGGCGGTGACATAACAGCTGTAATTTCCGGTACCGTGATAATATCTTTGACGTACTGTACATCAAGTCCATATTCTTCATCTGCTAACTCGAATGTAACCAGCTGTCGTTCATGGGATTTCACCCGCTGCTCGATATCCGCTTGTACCGCGACTCCCTTACTTCCTTCTTCACGTACAATTGATCCAACATCCAGAATAAGGGCCACATTCCCATCCCCCATAATCGTTGCACCTGCAATGTACGATGGAACATGAATATATTTACCAAGAGACTTGATGACCACTTCCTGATCTCCTAACGTCTGATCGACGATTAAGCCCACACGTTTATCGGCAATTCCTACTACTACGACGATCAGGCGTTTTTTATTCTCTTCTATAGGCGGCTGGATTTGCAGACGTTCACGCAAGCGTACGAGCGGTAAAATCCGGCCACGAATCACACCGACTTCCCGATTTTTAATCGTTTTGACTTCATCGAGCGGCAGGCGTACGATTTCCAATACATTGACCAGCGGCAGTGCAAATGTCTGATCAGACAGCTTTACCAACAACGATCGAATAATAGCTAGCGTCAGCGGTAGCTTAATACTGAAATTTGTTCCAGCACCTACCGTTGTATCAATGTCGATGATGCCATTTAACTTCTCGATATTGGAACGTACAATATCCATCCCAACGCCACGCCCGGAAATATCTGATACTTTTTGGGCAGTCGATACACCGGAGCCAAAGATAAGGAATGTTTTTTCTTTATCGGTCATCTTAGCAGCTACATCTTCTGTCAGTACCCCTTTTCGAATCGCTGATGCTGCAACCTTCTCAACATCAATTCCTCGACCATCATCCTCAATCGTAATGACAATGTGGTTTTCCTCATGAGCAGCTTTTAATACAACTCGACCTTTGTGCGGCTTTCCGACTTGCTCCCGCTCTTCTGGTGTTTCCACCCCGTGATCAATTGCATTACGCAGCAGATGAATGATGGGATCTCCGATTTCTTCAATCAATGTACGATCCAGCTCCGTCTCTTTGCCTTCCATGATGAAATCAAGCTCTTTCCCGGCTTTTTGTCCCAGATCACGCACCATACGCGGAAATCGATTAAACAGTTGCTCGATCGGCAGCATCCGCGTCTTCATAATTCCTTCCTGCAACTCGCCGATCACGCGTCCTAGATGATTGCTGACCTCACCAAGCACCACCATATCCTCAATGCCATCAAACCGGTCATTGAGCCGCTGCTGTACATCGACCAATCTCGTCTGATCAATCACAAGCTCGCCGACTAAATTCATCAAATATTCCAGACGTTCAACATCGACGCGCACCGTTGGATTGACCTTAACCTTTTGCTCTACTTTCGGCTGAACGGCGGGTTCTTGCTTTAATGGAACTTGAACAACTTGTATTTTTTTCCCTTCACAAAACTGTTCGAGATTATCTGACGTAATCACAGTCAAATCCACTGTTTTAATTTCAGAAATGTGATTAATGATCTGAATGATTTCTTGCTTTTTCTTTTTCGTTGCGAGTACATAAATGAATTCCCCGGAAAACGTATCCTCATTCTCCATATCCTCAGCGGAAGGAAAGGAAGCGATGACTTCTCCCGTCTCTTTCAAGTTGTTGAAAATCAACACGGCACGTACATATTTCATAATGCACGTGTCAACCAGACGAATATAAATCGCCATCACCTGGTATCCATCCTGTAGCGCCTTTGTAATAACCTCTCGCTGGTACACATCAAAATGAATAACAGGGGCCCCCGACTGCTCGGTCTGCTTTTGTGGATCAGGAGACGAATTGGCAGGCTCACCTGTTCCTGCACCGCTGCGGATTTTTTCAAGGCGATCAATCAGCGGCTGCGGATTTGTTTCTGCTAGTGTCCCATTAATAATGGCTTCTTTCATTACCTTTAAGTAATCAATTGCCTCAAAAATGACGTTAATGATTTCCGTATTAACCGCAAGCTGACGATTACGGATCAGGTCAAACACATTTTCTACTTTATGTGTCAGCTCTTTCATGTTGTCGAATCCCATCGCGGCAGAGGAGCCCTTTAACGTATGAGCCGCCCGAAAAATTCGCTGAATGGTTTCCACATTCTCACCGTCTTGTTCTAGATTCAAAATCTCCTCATCTAGAATCTGTAACTGTTCATCCACTTCGTCAAGAAACACACCCATATATGCTGCCATATCCATATCGCTCACGCTTTCACTCCCCCCTCACCTTCTGGAATGTGTTCAAGCAAAACTCGCTTTAAATGCAGAATTCCAACGAGTCCATTTTCTGTGCTGGCAAACCCTTCAAAACAATCTTGCTCCACATAATTAAACATATCCGGGGCCGGATCGATATTTTCATCATGCACCAGTGTTACCATTCGGACTTCGTCCACAATAAGACCAACCTGTTCTCCTTCGAAATGAACAATGACGATGCGTGTTTTCTTTGTAAATGGAGCTCCCGGCATTGCAAACCGCTTTCGCAAATGAACAACCGGGAGAATTTTGCCACGTAGATTGATGACACCCGCAATATGAAAACTGATTTCTGGAACTTCCGTAATCGTTTGCATCCTAATAATTTCAATAACTTGATCAATATATAAGGCATATACTTGTTCCGCTATCGAAAATACAACGTACTGTCCACTCTCGCTGTTCTCCTCCATTCCAATCCCCCTCTCTTTCTCCCTATTACTAACCATAAAATATATGTATATAAAATACTATATTTAAACAGGATAATTCTTCTATAAATACTAAATTCGTAGTGATTTATTCATATACCCATCACATTTTGTTCCCGAAACCAAAATTCTTTGACGACAGACTGCACTAGTTGACAAAAACAACATTTGTAACTATTATAGTTACAACAAGAGGTGAAAAACTTGATAAACAGTCGATTCGCTGTTGCCATTCATATTCTCTCTCTGATTGCTGCTAACCCAGGGAAATCTGTTACTTCTGATTACATTGCAGGCAGTGTGAATACGAACCCGGTGGTCATTCGACGCATTAGCAGTATGTTGAAAAAAGCTGGGTTATTGCAAGCACGTGCTGGGGTCGCCGGTGCCGTTTTAGCTAAAGAAATCGCAGACATCTCTTTACTAGATGTATACCGAGCGGTTCAGGCTCAGGATGAGCTTTTTGCGATTCATGAGAGCCCGAACCCGAATTGCCCAATCGGAAGAAATATCCAATCCACCCTGGAAGAAGCATTTCTAGATGCTCAAAAGGCGATGGAGAATGAGCTGGCAAGCAAATCAGTAGCAGACATTGTGCATCATCTCTCTCCCTAGAGGAAAGACTTTCTCTACAGGAGAGATTTTTTCACCCCCTAATGTAACCATTTTAGTTACAATAAAATTTTAGGAGGATATTATTATGAAGATTGGTATCGTCGGAGCAACCGGAAAAGCTGGAAACCTGATTATGAAAGAAGCGATTAACCGTAATCATGATGTCACAGCTATTGTACGTAATTCCGCTAAACTTACAGACAAAAACATCACTGTACTAGAAAAGGATGTATTTGATCTTACAGCAAATGACGTAAACGGATTCGATGTCATTGTCAATGCATTCGGTGCACCTGCCGGACAAGAACATCTTCATGTAGAAGCAGGCAATGCGCTGATTGAAGCACTGAAAGGAGCTCCTCATACACGCTTAGTTGTAGTAGGTGGCGCTGGAAGCCTGTTTGTCGACGCCGAAAAAACAACACGGGTATTTGATACAACTGAATTCCCGGCCGAATATCTTGCGACCGCAAAAAACCAGGGGGAAAACCTGAGTATCTTACAGCAGACTCCTTCTATTACCTGGACATTTGTCAGCCCGTCCGCATTCTTTAATCCGCAGGGAAAACGGACAGGGGCATATCAAGCAGGCAAAGACCATCTGCTTGTAAACGCAAAAGGGGAAAGCTATATCAGCTATGCGGATTTTGCGATTGCAATTGTAGATGAGATCGAGAACCCACAACACCTGAACGAACGCTTCACTGTAGTGGGAGAATCGGAATAATGATAAACAAACTCCCTTGCAGCTTGCGCTACCAAGGGAGTTTTTGATGATGGAATGCACAGCCATTAGCTACCCCGTACTCCACACCATTGTAGTACCGAAAGCGCAACCACTTCTGCACACGCCATCATACGGGCAATCTCGATATGTTCATCTGGATAGTGGGCGAGCGCGGTCGTGCCAGGACCGAATACGACCGCAGGGGTCTCCCCGACTTTCGCCAGTAGTCCACCATCCGTTCCCCACGGTGCGGCTTCCACAACCGGCTCTTCCTCCAGAATGTTGCGGTACGCATCAACCAGACAGTTCATTAACTCATGCTCGGTATCCAGACTACCCGGCACCCACTGTGCGCCGAACCATTCGAGTTCTGGCGGATTGTCGCGCAGCCAGTCATCCTCTATCTGCATCAGCGCGTCATCCAGACACTGCCGGGCCATATCAAGCTCTTCTTCCGGCGCTACGCCCATCCGTCCTTCCAGCACAACTACGTCCGGTACGGAGGACGGCCAATCCCCGCCACTAATCTTACCGATGTTGATCGGAATCGGGATAGGAGTTGCCGCGTACAGCGGATCGGTAATAACTTCATTCCGCTTCTGTTCCAGGGAACGCACCGCCTCCATTACGAGCACACTTTTCTCAATGGCACTTACACCTTCATACCGCGTGCCGCCATGCGCTGCCCGCCCGTAAACATGTATGCGAAACCACATCGAACCTTGCTGTTTCGGAAAAATTTTCATTCCCGTTGGCTCCGGAATAATCGCCGCATCTGCCGTGTAGCCACGTAGCACCGCAGCCAATGTGCCAGAACCACCGCTCTCTTCTTCAATGACACTCTGAAAAATTACATCGCCTTTCAACTGCACATCAAGCTCTTTCAAACATTGAATTGCTAGTAGAAGCGATACATTGCCACCCTTCATATCGGTCGTACCACGCCCGTACACCCGGCCATTCTCCACCCTGCCGCTGTACGGGTCTGCCGTCCAGCGTGACGTATCCCCTGGTGGAACAATGTCGATATGGCCGTTCAAAATCAAAGACCGCCCTCCACCGCATCCCTTCCATACACCGACTACATTCGGACTGCCGATAAATGACTGACGCGGTGAGCAAAAGTACGGATGCCTGATCAGCTCTTCCCCACCCGGCTCCCACATATCAACTATAAGCCCGAGTGTAGCTAGCTTATCCGCTACCCGCTGCTGAGCACCTGTCTCTTGACCCGACAGACTCGCTTCCTGTACCAGTGCTGACAAGAACTGTACAGCTTCCTCTGTATGCTCCCGCATCCATGCCCGAATTCGTTCTTTCACCATACTTCACCCCTACTCTATTTAAATCTCGGCAGCAACATCCGCAAGTGCCATATCCAGTCGTTCCAGCAGCAGCGTAATTTCATCGGAGGTGCTGGTAAACGGCGGTGCCACAATCACGCTATCCCCGGCCTGCCCATTGATCGCTCCTGCCGCACTGTACACAAGTAAACCGTGCCGTTTCGCTGCCTCGATTACTCGCTCCGTAACGCAAGTCTGGAGTGGATACGGTGTTTTGGATATGCGATCCTGTACAAACTCTAGCCCACACAAAAGCCCCATCCCACGCACATCTCCGATCAGCTCATGCGCCTGCATCAGCCTCTTCAGTCCAGTGTGTAGCTGCTTCCCACGCTCCGCTGCCTGTGCGATCAAATCATTTGTTTCAATATAGTTCATGACTGCAAGTGCGACTGCCGCCGACTGCGGATTTGCACTAAATGTATGTCCAGCCATAATCGAACGTGAACCGTTCTGAATGACCTCAATCAGGCGCGCGCTAACAAGCGTAGCTGCGATTGGTGTGTAACCAGCGCTCATCCCTTTGCCAAGTGCCATCAGGTCTGGTACAACACCCCAATGATCAATTCCAAATGCTTTACCAGTCCGCCCATTCCCGGTCATAACTTCATCAACGATCAACAAAATCTCATATCGGTCACAAATCTCCCGAATGCGTTCATAATAGCCCGGTGGTGGCGTCACCGCCCCACCGGACGCTCCAATGATCGGCTCTGCGATAAAAGCCGCCACATAATCCGGGCCGATCCGCTGCAAGGCTGCCTCCAGCCCATCCGCGCAAGCCAGCTTACAGGATGGATACGCCTTCCCGAACGGACAGCGATAGCAATACGGTGGCTCCACCACTGGCCAATCTTCTAAGAGCGGCACGAATCGCTTGCGCCGGAGCACATGCCCGGACATCGACAGCGCTCCAAGCGTAATGCCGTGGTAGCTCATCCACCGTGACAACACCATACGTTTCTCTGGTCTCCCCTGCTCCTGCCAGTATTGGAGTGCAATTTTTAGTGCCGTCTCTGTCGCCTCTGATCCACTGTTGACAAAAAACGCATAATCCAAATCTCCCGGTGCCCACTGTGCCAGCTTCGCACCGAGTGCTTCTGCCGCTTCGCTCGTAAATTGGGAGCGATACGTAAACGAAATACGTGCCGCCTGCGCCTGCATCGCCTGGATGATCTCCTGCACCCCGTGCCCGATATTGGCCGTTACTGCTCCTGAACAGCCATCCAAATACGCCCGCCCATCTGTATCATATATATATACTCCACGCCCGTATGCTGCTGTCGGATATGAGTTGCCAAGCAGCGGTTTAATGACATGGCTTTTGTCATTCATTTGATCCACCCCTTACAAAACTGGTGCTGATATGTCTTTCACCCACAAACTCATGTCTTCGAGCTTGTCATAAATGTTACAGTTGTTCGCCATTCGACCACTATACGTATAGCCAAGCTGATGAAACACCGCATTCATGCCAAACGATAGGGAGCGGGCTAGCGAATATACGCAATACAGATGGTGATGACGCAGATCCTCTTCAAGTGCCCGAATTAAATGGCGCATCAGTCCGTATTGGCGGTGCTCCGGGTATGTCGCGCAATCCGTCATCTCTGCGTTGTGATACGTACGGTTCACTTCGGCAGAAGCCGCACTGACAATACGGCCTGCGTTCTCTGCCACATAAAAAATCGTCCCGCCTTCCATCACCTTGCGAATATACGCCGATTCATTCATCGGAGTCGGATATGTCTGAAATACCGCACCGTACAACTGCGCCAGTGCGGCAGCATCCGCCACGCAAGCCGCACGCACCGTATAGCCGTGTGGAAGAACTTCCTTATTTATTCGATATGGCAGACGAAGCACGCGTCTGAGATCCTCATCTTCGGTCAACCAGTATACACTCGTACGGCGGGCATCGGATGTATATAGTGCCATGCCA